>DASYXP010000371.1:0-5472 GCA_035934835.1 Gemmatimonadales bacterium
GTGCAGGCGGCGCGCCCCAACCCGACCGGCGCCGTGGGGGTGTCGCAGGTCATCACCGGCAAGCCGGTGGTCAACATCGCCGGATGTCCGCCCATCGGCGACGTGATCACGGCCACCATCGTCCACTACCTCACCTTCGGCCGGATGCCGGCGCTCGACCCCGACGGCCGGCCGCTCTTTGCCTACGGCGGCCGCATCCACGACCAGTGTACCCGGCGCGCCAACTTCGACGCCGGCCAGTTCGTGGAGAAGTTCGACGATGAGGCCGCCCGAAAGGGGTGGTGCCTCTATCACGTCGGCTGCAAGGGGCCGGAGACCTTCTCGCCGTGCCCGATCTTCCTCTGGAACGGGAAGACCAGCTGGCCCATCGGCGCGGGACACCCCTGCCTCGGGTGCACCGAACGGAACTTCTGGGACACGATGACGCCGTTCTACGGCCGCCTCCCCGACGTCGGCGGCTTCGGGGTGGAGCGGTATGCCGACACGATCGGCGCGGCGCTCGCGGTGGGCGCCACGGCCGGCGTCGTGGCGCACGCGGTGGCCACGGGGGTCCACCAGATGCGGGAACGGCGGCGGGAGTTGCCCGTCGTCGACCAGGAGCCGGACCAGAAGGGGGACCGCCATGCCGGCCACTAGGATCGTCGTCGACCCGATCACCCGCATCGAGGGTCACCTGCGCATCGAGGCCCAGGCCGAGGCGGGCCGGATCACCAAGGCGTGGGCCACCTCGACCCAGTTCCGCGGCATCGAGACCATCATGCAGGGGCGCGACCCGCGGGACGCCTGGGCCTTCACCCAGCGGATCTGCGGGGTGTGCACGGTGGTGCACGCCGTCGCGGCCTGCCGCGCGGTCGAGGACGCGCTCGACATCCGGATCCCGCCGAACGCCAACCTGATCCGCAACCTGGTCCACGGGATGCAGTTCATCCAGGACCACGTGATCCACTTCTACCACCTGCACGCGCTCGACTGGGTGGACGTGGTGAGCGCGCTCTCCGCCGACCCGGCGGCCACGGCGCGGCTCGCGGCGTCGCTCTCCCCCTGGCCCAACAATTCGTCCACGTACTTCGCCGAGGTGCGCGACCGGGTCAAGACGTTCGTCGGCTCGGGGCAGCTCGGGATCTTCACCAATGGCTACTGGGGTCACCCGGCGTACAAGCTCCCGCCCGAGGCCAACCTGATGGCGGTGGCGCATTACCTCGAGGCGCTCGACTGGCAGCGGGACGTGATCAAGCTGCACACGATCTTCGGCGGCAAGAACCCGCACCCCAACTTCCTGGTCGGCGGGATGGCCTCGGCCATCAACCTCGACTCGCGGGCCACCATCAACGCCGAACGCCTGAGCGACATCCACGACCTCATCGCGCGCGCGCAGCGGTTCGTCGAGCAGGTCTACTGGCCGGACCTCGTGGCCATCGCGGGCTTCTACAAGGACTGGGCCGCGATCGGCGGCGGCACCGGCAATTACCTGGCGGTCGGGGAGTTCCCCGACTCCGACGTGCGCGATGTCGACTCGCTCTACTTCCCGCGGGGGATCATCGTCGGCAAGGACCTGTCGCGCGTCCTGCCGTACGACCACGAGCGGGTCAAGGAGTTCATCAACAGCTCCTGGTACGAGTACGCCAAGGGCGATGGCGCCGGGCTCCACCCCTGGGAGGGGGAGACGAAGGCGAAGTACACCGGCCCCAGGACGCCGTGGACGTACCTCCAGGATGAGTTCAAGTACAGCTGGATGAAGGCGCCGCGGTACGACGGCAAGCCGATGGAGGTGGGGCCGCTGGCCCGGATGCTCGTGGCCTACGCCGCCGGCCACCCCGACGTCAAGGCGATGGTGGGCGAGACCCTCGGCCGCCTGAACGTGGGCGCGCCGGCGCTCTTCTCCACGCTCGGCCGCACCGCCGCCCGCGGGATGGAGACGGTCCTCCTGGCCCGGCGGATGGGGCACTGGTACGACGAGCTCGTCGGCCGGATCAAGGGCGGGGACGTGGTGACCCACAACGGCGCCAAGTGGGAGCCCTCGACCTGGCCCGCATCCGCCCAGGGGTACGGCTACCTCGATGCGCCGCGCGGCGCCCTGGGTCACTGGGTCCGGATCGAGGGAGGCACCATCTCGCGCTACCAGTGCGTGGTGCCGAGCACCTGGAACTGCTCCCCGCGCGACGGCCTGGGCCAGCCCGGGCCGTACGAGGCGGCGCTGATGGATCACCACCCGCTGGCCGATCCGCACCGGCCGATCGAGATCCTGCGGACCATCCACTCGTTCGATCCGTGCATGGCGTGCGGCGTCCACGTGCTGGATGCCACCGGCCAGGCCGTGACCGAGGTGCGGGTCCAATGACCGCGCGCCCTGCGAAGCTTGGGCATCCGATCACCCTCGGCCGCCGCGTGCCCCCGGCGTCGGGGGAATACCACTGGGTGTACCTGTGGGGATGGCCCATCCGGGCGATGCACTGGATCGCCGCGGCCTGCATCGTGACGCTCGCGGCGACGGGCCTCTACATCGGCCGGCCCGCCTTCCTCTCGACCGGCGAGGCGGTCCGGGCCGGGTTCTTCTTCGGCTGGGTGCGGTTCATCCACTTTGCCGCGGCGGGCGCCCTCGTGGCCACCGCCATCGTCCGGCTCTACTGGCTCGTGGCGGGGAACCGGTTCGAGCGGCTGGGCGCGCTCTTCCCGGTCCGGCCGCGCGACTGGGTCAACATGCTCCGACAGGTCAAGTATTACCTGATGATCCACCCGGAGAAGGCGCCGCACTACCTGGGACACAACCCGCTCCAGCAGCTGTCCTACACCACCGTATACCTGATGGCCGGCGTGATGGTGCTCACCGGATTCACGATGTACGGCCAGTCGAACCCCGGCGGCCTTTGGTATGACCTGACCGAGTGGTTCGCGCTCTGGATGGGGGGCATCCAGATCGTCCGGCTGACCCACCACATCCTCACGTGGGGGTTCCTCATCTTCATCCCGATCCACGTCTACCTGAGCATCCGGGCCGACCTGCTGGAGCGCGGCGGAACGCTGTCGTCCATCATCACCGGCGGGCGCTTCGTCTCGGCCACGGAGACGTTCGTCGATGACTGACGCCGGGACGGTCGTCATCGGGCTCGGCAATCCCCTGATGGGCGATGACGGCATCGGGCTGGCGCTCCTGGCCCGCCTGACCGAAGGGTGGGACATCGAGCCCGCCGCGACGCTCGTGGACGGCGGCACCTGGGGGATGAACCTCCTCCCCACCATCGAGGACGCCGGCCGGCTCATCCTGCTCGACGCCATCAACGTCGGCACCGCGCCCGGGACGGTGGTGGAGCTCGCCCGGCACCGGATCCCCCGGTTCCTCGCCACCAAGATCTCGCCGCACCAGGTGGACCTGCGGGACGTCCTCGCGGTGGCGGAGCTTCGCCGCACACTCCCCGAGGACACCATCGCCATCGGCCTCCAGCCCGCAGTCGTTGCGTTGTCGGAGATGCTGACGCCCGTGGTCCGTGACCGGGTGGACGAGGCGGTGGCGGCCGTCGTCGGCGCGCTCGAGCTACGGGGACACCGCTGCACACGGCGCGAACCCGCGCATGCATGAGATGAGCGTGGCCCTCGAGGTCTGCCGGATGGCCGAGGAGCGCCTCGGACCCTCGGCGGGGGAGCTCCTGGCCGTCGGGATCGAGGTCGGCGACGATGCCGGGGTCGAGCCGGGCAACCTGGCCTTCTGGCTCGAGACGCTGCTACAGGAGCCGCCCTTCGGGCGGGCTCGCCCGGTCATTGCCCGGAGTCCGGGGAACGACCTCCGCCTCACCTACCTGGAGGTGGACGATGAGCGTCCGGACGATCGACGTCCGTGAGCGGGTGATGGCCCGCAACGATGAGTTCGCCGCCGGCGTCCGCGGCCGGCTCCGGGCCGCGCGGGTGCCGGCGCTCAACCTCGTCTCGAGCCCCGGGGCAGGGAAGACGCTGCTCCTCGAGCGCACGCTCAAGGTGCTGGGCCCCGAACTCCGGATGGCCGTCGTGACCGGCGACGTGCAGACCCAGAACGACGCCGACCGCCTGGCGCGGCACACCGACCGGCTGGTCCAGGCGGTGGTGACGAACGGGGCGTGCCACCTCGACGCGCGGCAGGTGAGCGAGGCGCTCGATGCCATCGACCTCGCGGCCACCGACCTCCTCTTCATCGAGAACGTCGGCAACCTGGTGTGCCCCGCGAGCTGGGACCTCGGAGAGGCGGCCAAGGTGGTCCTCCTGTCGGTGGCGGAGGGCGACGACAAGCCGGCCAAGTATCCCAAGATGTTCCGCGAGGCGCGCCTCGTCGTCCTCACCAAGCTGGACCTGCTCCCCTACGTGCCGTTCGACATCGACCGGGCCATCGAACACGCTCGGGCGGTCAACCCGGCGCTCCAGTTCATCTTGACGTCGTCGCTGTCCGAGGACGGGCTCGCCGATTGGTTCGCGTACGTCCGGGGCCTGGTCGCCGGGGTCCCGGCGTGACGGCCGTCCCGATCCCCGGCGAACGGTGCGCGCTCCTGGCGCGGATCACCGGCCTGGTGCAGGGCGTCGGCTTCCGGCCCTTCGTCCATCGCCTGGCGCACCGGCACGGGCTCGCGGGGTGGGTGCGGAACGCTTCGGGGAGCGTGGAGGTGTGGCTGGAGGGCCCCGAGCCGGCGCTCGACGGGTTCCTCGCCGGCCTCCGCCCCGAAGCGCCGGTGCTCGCCCGGATCGTCGGCATCGAGGTGGAGCGCCGCCCGCCGCAGCCGGTGGCCGGCTTCCGCATCCTCGAGAGCCAGGTCGACGCCGGCTCCCGTCTCCCGGTCTCCCCCGATGTCGCGACTTGTGCGGCCTGTGAAGCGGAGCTCTTCGACCCCCGCGACCGACGCTTCCACTACCCCTTCATCACCTGCACCGACTGCGGTCCCCGGTTCACGGTCATCGATGCGATGCCATACGACCGCGCCCGCACCAGCATGCGGGCGTTCACGATGTGCGCCGAGTGCGGCCGGGAATACGAGGCCGCGGGAGAACGCCGCTATCACTCGGAGACCAACAGTTGCCCCGCCTGCGGGCCCCGGCTCTGGCTGGAGGATCCCCGCCGCCCCGATGCCAGGCCGATCACGGGCGATGCGGTGCTGGAAGCCGCGGCCGCCCATCTGCGCCGCGGTGACATCCTGGCCATCCGGGGACTCGGCGGGTTCCACCTGGCCGTTGACGCCACCAACGGGATGGCGGTCGACCGTCTCCGTCGGCGCAAGGCCCGCGATGCCAAGCCGTTCGCCGTGATGGTCCGGACGCTGGCGCAGGCCGCCCGGCTCGGCAAGGTCGGGGCGGTCGAGGCGCGCCTGCTCACGGGCCCGGAACGTCCGGTGGTGCTCCTGGCGCGGCGCTGGGATGCCCCCCTGGCGCGGGGCGTCGCGCCCGGGCTCGGCACCGTCGGCGTGATGCTCGCGTATACGCCCGTCCACCACCTCCTCCTCGAGCGGATGGGCCTCCCCC
>DASYXP010000349.1:0-5625 GCA_035934835.1 Gemmatimonadales bacterium
AGGTCGCGAAGGACGAAGCCGCGCTGCGCGCGCTGACGAGCGCGTGGTTCGAGCGCAGCTCGCTCAAGTCCGCGCTGCGCGAGGCGGAGCGGCGCGGCGTGCCGGTGGTCCTCACGACCGACCACGGCTCGATCCACTGCCACACGCCGGCCACGGTGTTCGCCAAGCGGGACGCGACCGCCAACCTCCGCTACAAGTTCGGCGACGACCTCCGCGCCGAGGACCCGGACGCGGCCATCACCGTGAGCGACCTCGCCGCGTGGGGGCTCCCCTCGCGCGGGCCGCACGAGCGGCTGCTGCTGGCCACGGGCGACCGGTTCTTCGTCTATCCCACCAAGCTCCGGGAGTACCAGTCCCGCTACCGTGGCGCCTTCCTCCATGGCGGCGTCGCCCCCGAAGAGGTGATCCTGCCCATCGCCCTCCTCACGCCCCGCCGCGCCCGTCCGTGAGCACCGCCCGGCGGCTCTTCCGCGAGCTGGGGACGTACCGCTGGGGGTTCCTCGCGGCCGCCGGCTGCATGCTGGTGTCGTCGGTCCTCGACGGCGCCACGGTGGTGATGCTGATCCCGCTCCTCAAGCACCTCTTCGGCAGCGCAGGGGCGCTGAGCGCCGGCAGCAGCTGGCTGGAGCGCTTCTCCGACGCGGCGCTGGCGCCGGTGCTCACCGGCACCACCCAGGACCAGGCGATCGCCCGGATCGTGGGGCTGATGGTCGGCATCCTGCTGCTGAAGAACCTGGCCGGCTACGGCGCCAACCAGATCGGCGTGGCGGTGCAGGAGGGTGTGGTCCGGGACCTCCGCATCCGGCTCTTCCGGCACATGCTGACGCTCGACCTCGGCGTGTTCCAGCGGACCCGCGCGGGGCAGCTGATCCAGCGGATCATCACCGACGTCGATCAGATCAAGAGCGTCATCAACACGTCGCTCGCGCGGTTCTTCCAGAACTTCAGCGTCATCCTGGTGACGCTCGCGGCGCTCACCGCCACCTCGTGGCGACTCACCGTGCTGGCGGTCGGCGCGGCGCCGGTGCTGGTGCTTGGCCTGCGCGGCGTCCTCAAGCGGCTCCGGCGCCATTCCCGCGACCGCGCCGAGGAGTGGGGCGAGATCACCAGCTACATCGCCGAGCGGCTGGGCGCCATCAAGCTCATCCGGGGCTACGGCGTGGCGGCGCAGGAGGCGGCCCGCTTCGACGCGCAGGCGTCGGACTACCGGCGGAAGGTCATCCGCACCAACCGGTACTCCTCGCTCACGAGCCCCATCAGCGAGATGTTCGGCGGGCTGGTGCTCATCATGCTCCTGGTCGGCGGCACCCGGTCGTGGGTCACCGGCGGCGGGGTGCCGCTCTCCCCGGCCACGCTCATCACCTTCCTGGTGCTGGCGCTCCGGATGATGTCGCCGATCAAGCAGATCTCGCAGTTCCCGGCCGACCTCGCGATGGCGCTCGCCAGCGCCGACCGCGTCTTCCAGCTCCTCGACGAGCCCGGCGGCGAGGCCGACGCCCCCGGCGCCCGGTCGGCATCGTTCTCCCGCGAGCTCACCTTCGACCATGTGTCCTTCTCCTATGACGGCGAGCGCCAGGTCCTGCGCGACGTGTCGTTCACCGTCCCCCGCGGCCAGGCGGTGGCGCTCGTGGGGCCCTCCGGGGCGGGGAAGACGACCCTGGTCGAACTCCTCCC
This sequence comes from Gemmatimonadales bacterium, assembly GCA_035934835.1. Classification (GTDB taxonomy): domain Bacteria; phylum Gemmatimonadota; class Gemmatimonadetes; order Gemmatimonadales; family GWC2-71-9; genus CAMLHU01. The sequence continues at coordinate 1,675 of DASYXP010000349.1, forward strand.
CCGGCTCCACGACCCCACGTCGGGCGCGGTGCGGCTCGACGGCGTGCCGCTCGACCGGTTCACCCGCGCCTCGCTCCGCGGGCTCATCGGGATGGTGAGCCAGGAGACGGTCCTCCTCAACGACACGGTGCGGAACAACATCGCCTTCGGCCAGCGGGGCGCCACCGACGAGGAGGTCGAGGCCGCCGCGCGCGCCGCCAATGCCCACGACTTCATCGCCGACCTGCCGCGGGGCTACGCCACGGTCCTGGGCGAACGCGGCACGCGGCTCTCCGGCGGGCAGCGCCAGCGCATCGCCATCGCGCGCGCGCCGCTGCGCGACCCGCCGATCCTCCTCCTCGATGAGGCCACGAGCGCCCTCGACACCGAGTCCGAACGGCTGGTGCAGGAGGCCATCGAGCGGCTGATGCAGGACCGGACCGTGCTGGTCATCGCCCACCGGCTCGCCACGGTCCGGCACGCCGACCGCATCCTGGTGCTCGAGGACGGGCGCATCGTGGAGCAGGGCGCGCACGACGATCTCTACCGCCAGGGCGGGATGTACCGCCGGCTCTACGACCTGCAGTTCCGCGACGAACCGAGCGCCGATCCCGACCCCGCCGCGGCATGACGGGCACCCATCCGGTCTTCGGCGGGCGCAAGGTCCTGCTCATCTCCCGGTTCGAAGGTGAACGCCACGCGCACGCCCCGCTCCGGCGCCGGGCCCTGGAGCGGCTGGGCTGCGGCGTCGCGGCGGTCGACCTCCAGCCGGGCGGCTGGCTGGCGCGCCTCCGGGGCGGCGACACCGCCGACCGGATCGCCCGGGCGGTGGCCGACCATCGCCCGGAGCTGGTGCTCGCCCTGGGTCCGGTGCTCCCCGACGCGGCGGTGGTGGCGCGCCTCGCCGGGTCGGGTGGTGCGCCCTGGGTGCTCTGGTGGGGCGGGGACGACGGCGTCGAGCCACCCTCGGCGGCATGGGACGCCTTCACCCAGGTGTGGGTGGCCGATTCCGACCTCGCCGCGCGGGTGCCGGGCGCGCGCTACCTCCCCCACGGTTGCGACCCGTCGGTGCACCGCCCGATGCGCTCGCGCGACGAGTTCCGCGCCAACGTCGTCTTCGTGGGCGAGGCGACGCCCCATCGCGAGCGCCTGCTGGGCGAGGTGGTGGAGTTCGGTCTTGCGGTCTGGGGGCCGGGATGGCGCCGCACCCGGCTCCGCGACTACTGCCGGGGCGATGCGCTCGCGGTGGAGGACTACGTCCGCGCGTACGCCGGCGCGTCGGTGGCCCTCAATTTCCACCGGGAGGGTCCCGACGGCCGGGTGCCGTCGGGCGCCGGGTGCAACGCCCGCACGTTCGAGCTCGCCGCGATGGGCGTGGCCCACGTGGTGGACGATCGCATCGACCTGGCGTCGCAGTTCGTCGAGGGGGAGGAAGTGGCGGTGTTCCGGGAGCCGTCGGAGCTCAAGCCGCTGGTGCGGGAACTGCTGCAGGACCAGGCGCGGGCCGAGCGCCTCGCGGCCGCGGCGCGGCGCCGCGCGCTCGCGGAACACACCTACGTGCACCGGCTGCGCCGGCTGATCGACGCCGCGGAGGACGCGGCGTGACCCTGCGCTCCGCCGGTCGCTACGCCGGCGGTTCGGGGAGCTGGGCCCGGATGGCAAAGGTCGGGCAGCCCCGCACGTAGCCGCCGTCCACCGGCGACCATTCCTGGCGCGGCGCCAGCACGCGGGCCTTGCGATCGGGCCCGAGCGCGAACACCGCCGGCGCCGCCATCACGCACGCCCCGCAGCCGACGCACCGCGACTCCTCGACCGACACCTCCACGATGCGCCGCGGATACATCCCCTTGGCGGTGGCGGGGAAGCCCTCGGGCAGCTGCTCCAGCGCCTCCATCGTGGCGCGATAGCCTTCGTCGATGAGCTCCCGGGTGTGGTCGAAGGTGAACATCCCCACGTGCTCCACCCGCGGATGCACCAGGAGCAGGGGTGGCGACTCCCAGCCGCGGAGCCGCTCCACCAGCATCGAGTGCATGACCATCTCGAGGGCCCGCACGTAGGTGGCCGCGAATCCATCCGGGTCGGCCGACTCCGCCAGGCCGCTTGTGGCGCCCACGTGCACCGCCAGCACCGGACCGCGGCACTCGCTCGCCGCGATCCGCACCGGCAGGCTCTCGGCCACCGCCCCGTCGACACAGAGCCGGCCGTCGACCTCGCGCGGCGGGAAGATGCCGGGGAGCGCGCAGGAGCCGAAGATCGCCTCGCGCACCTGCACGTGGTCGAGCCCGGGGAGGCCCCAGAGCACCTGCGCCCCGCTCCTGAGGTCGACGGTCGCGACCACCAGCCGCCGCTCGAGCTCCCGGAAGGTGCGGTCTGCCACGAGCCGCCCGATCAGGGCATCGAGCGGCTCCGGACGGTAGACCGCCGGCGCGCGCATCCGCTTGAACGCCATGTCGGCGTGCGCCACCTGGAAGATGTCCTTCCGGACCACGCTGAGCGCGATATCGCGCATCTCGGCCACCGGGAGCCCCGCCGCCCACGCGCCGGCGATGAGCGAACCCATCGAGCAGCCCACGACGAGGTCGGGCGTCATGCCCACCTCCTCGAGTGCCTGGAAGACGCCGATGTGGGCCATCCCCTTCAGGCCGCCGCCGCCGAGCACGAGAGAGAAATGGCCGTCGATCCGCAACGCTTGTCCCGGGGGAGAGGTCGGGGGTAACGTACCGCCGTATGCGCATCCTTCGCCAGCAGCTTGCCCGTGATCCGCTCTTCGCCCTCGGCGTGGCGCTGGCGCTCGCCGTGGTCGTCGCGGGGCTCGCGGCCCCGCTCCTGGCCCCCGCCGATCCCATCACCGGCGACCTGCGCCACGCCTATCTCCTGCCGCCGTCGCTGCACCACCTCTTCGGCACCGACAGCCAGGGCCGCGACGTGCTGAGCCGCGTGCTCTACGGCGCCAGGATCTCGCTCGCGGTCGGGCTCATCGCGCAGTCGGTCTCGCTCCTGATCGGCGTCACCCTGGGCCTCGTCTCGGGGTACTACGGCCGCTGGGTCGACGCACTCGTGATGCGGCTCGCCGACATCACCCTCGCCTTTCCGGCGCTCCTCCTGCTCATCGCGGTGGCGGCGGCGGTGCGGCCCTCGCTCGCGCTCGTGTTCGTCATCATCGGCGCGGTCGGCTGGGCGGGGCTCGCCCGGCTGGTCCGGGGCCAGGTGCTGGTGCTCCGGAGCGCGGAGTACGTCCTCGCCGCGCGGGCCCTCGGTGCCAGCGATCGCCGGGTGCTCTGGCGCCACCTCCTCCCCAACGTGACCGCGCCGGTCCTCGTGGCGGCCACCCTCGGCATCGCCGGCGCGATGATGGCGGAGGCGGCGCTCTCCTTCCTCGGGCTCGGGGCACAGCCGCCGACGCCGAGCTGGGGCGCGATGGTGGCGGACGGACGGGACCTGCTGCGCGTGGCGCCGTGGGTGTCGGTGGCGCCGGGCGCTGCGATCGGCGTCGCGGTGCTCGCATTCAACCTCGTCGGCGACGGGCTCCGCCAGGCATTCGGCGGACGGCCGGGCCAGGGATGAACATGGACCAGGACCTGCGGGACCTCCGGCGGACCGAATTCCCCTGGGCGGATGCGACCACCTACCTCAACCACGCGAGCACCGGGCCGCTCCCGGAACGCACCCGCGCCGCGCTCGACGCCTGGAACCGGCGCCGCACCATGCCGTTCACGCTGCCGGACACGGAGCTCTTTGCGGTGTTCACCGCGGCCCGGGCCCTCGCCGCGCGGCTCATCAACGTCCACGCCGACGAGATCGCGCTCGCCACGAACACCACCTGGGGGCTGGCGCTCGCCGCGGCGGCGCTCCCCCTCGGCGCCGGCGACGTGGTCCTCGCGAGCGACAAGGAATTCCCGGCCAACGTCTACCCCTGGCTCCTCCAGCAGGAGCGGGGCGTCCGGCTCGAGCTCGTGCCCACCACCGCGCAGG
>DASYXP010000007.1:0-3224 GCA_035934835.1 Gemmatimonadales bacterium
CGGAGCGCGACCGGCCACAGCCGCGCCGCGACGTCGACGCCGGCCGCGGAATGGCGGTCACCGTCGGCCGGGTGCGGGAGGACGGGAACGGCGGGATCCGGCTCGTGGCGCTCGGCCACAACCTCATCCGGGGTGCCGCGGGGGCTGCCGTGCTCAACGCCGAGCTCTGCGTCCGCGCCTTGCCCGGCCTTCCCGGTCCCGCTAAAATCCCCGCGTCCGTGGAGCGGTGGCCGAGTGGCTGAAGGCGGCGGTTTGCTAAACCGTTATAGGGGTCTAAAGCTCCTATCGGGGGTTCGAATCCCCCCCGCTCCGTAAGACAACCAGTGAGCGGTGAGAGGTGAGCGGTAAGCGGGGGGCCTCGCCGCCTCCTGCCCGCTCACGGCTCACCGCTTACCGCTTACCGAATGAAGGGTTTCGAGCTTCGATGACCACCACCCCCCGCGTCCGCTTTGCCCCCTCCCCCACCGGCTACCTCCACGTCGGCGGCGCCCGCACGGCGCTGTTCAACTGGCTCTTCGCAAGGAAGACCGGCGGCGTCTTCGTCCTGCGCATCGAGGACACCGACAAGGAGCGGAGCACCGACGCACACACCAAGGTCATCCTGGACGGACTCACCTGGCTCGGCATCGGCTGGGACGAGGGCCCGGTCTTCCAGGGCGCGTCGGTGGCGCGCCACCAGGCCGATGCCGAACGGCTCCTTTCGCTCGGCAAGGCCTACCGCTGTTTCTGCACCAAGGAAGAGCTCGACGCGCAGCGCGCCGACGCCGAGCGCCACAAGCAGGGGTTCCGATACGACGGACGGTGCGGGCGGCTCTCGCCGGCGCAGGCCGAAGCCAACGTGAAGGCTGGAAAGCCCTGCGTCATCCGGCTCCGGATGCCGCAGGAGGAGCTGGCGTGGGACGACGCCGTCCACGGCCGCATCACCTTCCAGGGGCACGACCTCGACGACTTCGTGATCCTGCGGAGCGACCGGACGCCGATCTACAACCTCGCCGTGGTGTCGGACGACATCGACATGCGGATCACCCACGTGATCCGGGGCGACGACCACGTCTCCAACACCCCGAAGCAGATCGCGCTCTATCGCGCCTTCGGGAAGGCGGAGCCGGTCTTTGCCCACGTGCCGATGATCCTCGGCGCCGACGGCAAGAAGCTCTCCAAGCGCCACGGGGCCACCGCGGTGGGCGACTACCAAGCCCAGGGGATCCTCCCCGCGGCGATGCGGAACTTCCTGGCGCTCCTGGGGTGGTCGCCCGGCGGCGACCGCGAGGTGCTGGCCGAGGCCGACATGATCGAGGCGTTCTCGCTCGAGCGGATCCAGAGCAAGCCCGCGGTATTCGACACCGCCAAGCTCGAGTGGATGAACGGGCAGTACCTGTCGGCGCTCTCCGCCGACGCGCTGCTCCCGGAGGTGACGCGCGAGCTCACCGCGATGGGTGTCACCACGGGGGCGCGCGACCTGCGTCCGGTCATCGACGCGGTCAAGGCGCGGAGCCGGCTCATCACCGACATCGCGAAGCAGGCGGCGGTGCGGGTGGATCCGTCGAAGGCCGAGCAGGACGACAAGGGCCGGCAGCTCGTCGCCAAGATGGGCGCGTCGTTCACGGGCAACCTGGCGCTCGCCGCCGACGCGCTGCGGAGCGTGGCGCCGGCCGACTGGACTGCGGCAAAGCTCACCGACCCGCTCAAGGCGCTGGCGGCGTCGAAGGGCCTCAAGCTGGGCGACGTGATGCAGCCGATCCGGGTCGCACTCACGGGCTCCACGGTGTCCGAGCCGGTCAACGAGCTCCTGGCCGTGGTGGGCCGGGAGGCTGCGCTGGCGCAGATCGCACGGGTGGCCGGAACGTGACCCGACGGGCGGCGCTGGGACTCGTCCTGGTCGCCGCATGCGCGCCGGCACGGCCGGGCGTGGCGCCGTCGCCCGTCCCCGCCGATACCGCACGGGCGCCGCACGCGGCGCCCCTACCGTCGACGCCGGACACCGTGGCCGCGGCGCCGGTCGCGGTCGCTCCACCGACACGCCCCGTCGTCTCCCCGCGCACCTACCGCCGCGCATCGTCGCCCGGCGTCATCCACCTCACGTTCACCGGTGACATCAATCTCGGCACCACGCTGCTCCCCGACGGCGTGCCGCCCGACAGCGGGCGCGACCTCCTGTCGCCGGTCGATTCCCTCCTCACCGGCGACCTGGTCATCGGGAACTTCGAGGGGGCGCTTTCCGACACACTGCCCCCCGCCAAGTGCGGCCCACGGGAAGAGCGCTGTTACACCTTCCGCACCCCGCCCTTCCTGGCGGCGCGGCTCAAGGATGCGGGGTTCACCGACTTGAACCTCGCCAACAATCACTCCCTCGATCTCGGCCCCGCCGGACGCCTCGCCACCGAGGCGGAGCTCGATTCGCTCGGTATCCCCCACTACGGACCCCTCGGCGAGATCGCCTTCGACACCCTGCAGGTGGGCGATTCGCTCCGCGTGGTGGCGCTGGTCGGGTTCACCACCTATCCCGACGCCTACGACCTGCTCGACCTCGACCGCAGCCGGCAGGTGGTCGATTCGGTGCGGAAGCTCGCTGACGTCGTGATCGTGACCTTTCACGGCGGCGCCGAAGGCGACAAGGCGATCCGCACGGGGGCCGGGATGGAGCGGCTGGGGCGGGAAAAGCGGGGCGACCTGCGGCAATGGGCTCACGCGATGATCGACGCGGGGGCGGACGCGGTGGTGGGACACGGACCCCACGTGCTCCGCGGGATCGAATTCTGGCGGAGGCGGCTGATCGCCTACTCGATGGGGAACTTCCTGACCTACCGGGGATTCTCGCTCGCGGGGTACAAGGGGATCACCGCGGTGCTCCACCTTGAGCTCGACCCGCACGGCGCGTTCGTGGCGGCGCGCCTCGTGCCGCTCCGCCAGCTGGCGCGGGTGGGCCCGCGCCCCGACCCGACCCGGGCCGCGCTCCGGCTGGTGCGCCGGGTCACGAAGCTCGACTTCCCGGGCACCGGGGCTGCGATCCTGGCGGACGGATCACTGGTGGCCGTGCCACCCCACCCGTCGCACCTCGCTGCCTCCCCTACCGCCGCTTCACCAGGCCCGCGCCGGGCCGGGCCACGGTAAACGTCCCTGTCCCGGCGGTGTCGTAGCTCATCTGGTCGATCGGCGTCAACGCCGACCCGTTCCACGAGAACACCTTCCACCTGGTCCCCGCCTGGTTCGGCACCGGATACGTC
>DASYXP010000020.1:0-7875 GCA_035934835.1 Gemmatimonadales bacterium
CCCAGGGAGCGCCACGGCCGGCGTCGGCGGCGCCCCCGTCCGCCCCGGCGCCGCTCACCGCGCGCCTGTCGGTCAACTCCACGCCGTACGGCACGCTCTACGTCGACGACGTGAAGATCGGCGTGGTGCCGGTCTTCGGGCACGCGCTCTCCGCCGGCGAGCACGTGATCAAGGTCGAGAGCGAGCGCTGCAAGACCAAGACGGAGAAGATCATCGTCAGCGACCCGAATCCGATCGTCCGGCGCTACGTCCTCGACTGTGGCGTGCCGTGAAGCGGCTGCGCGCCTCCGCCGTGCTCCTGCTGGCGCTCGCCGCCCCGCTGCTCGGGCAGGCCGATCCGACGCTCAAGCGCGCCGTCGACGCCGCATCCGCCCTCGACTACCCGACGGCGATCCGCCTGGCCCATCACGCCATCGACGACCACCTCTCGGCCGCCGACCAGAAGGTGGCCTTCCGCCTCCTCGGCACGAGCTACGCCGCGATGGACAGCGGCGCCGAGGCGCAGGAGGCGTTCGGCCAGCTGATCGTGATCGACCCCGACTTCGACTTCGACGCCGCGAGCGTCTCCCCCAAGATCACGGGGCAGTACGCCCTGGCCCTGGCCGAAGTGCTGGTGGTCCGGCACCTCTCGGCGGACAGCGTCCGGTTCGTCGCCGGGCGGGAGCAGATGAACCTGCGCTACACGCTGACCCAGCGGGCCCGCGTGGTGGTGCGCATCGAAGGCCCGGACGGCTCGGTGCGCCTCGACTCCTCGCTCGTCGACCCGGGGACGGTGCGGGTGGCGTGGAACGGCCTGCTCGCCGACGGTCGGCCGCCAGCGGGAGGGACATATCGCTTGGTGGTCGAGGCGCGCTCCGCCGGCGACCAGTTCGCCGCCGACCTGCCGCTCCGCGTGGTGGCGGGCTCGGTGGACACGCTGCCGGCCCTCACCCACCTGCCCGGCTATGACACCCTTCCGACGACGGTCGTGCCGCCCCGGAGCTTCAAGCCGCTCGGGATCGCCGCGCTGGTGACGGGGCTGGTGGCCGGGGGCGCGCTCGCCCTCGAGAACGGCGACTTGAGCGGCGGTTCCCGGCGCGAGGTGACGATCGGCGGCGGCGCGGCGCTGGCCCTCGGGCTCGTGGCGAGCCTGAGCCGGCCGGCCCCGGTCCCTTCCGAGGCGAACATCCGGTACAACACCCTGGTGCATGACCAGCTGGCGCGCCAGAACCGGCAGATCGCGGAGACCAACGTCCTGCGGCGCCAGCAGGTCGAGCTCGACGTGAGCCCGGCGCCGAAGGTGGCGCCGTGAGGTGGGCGATCGTTCCCGCCCTGCTGTCGTTGGCGGGCGCGCCGTGCGCGGCGCAGCTGCCGACCGTCGAGGCGTCGGTCCTGGAGGCGCTCGGGCATTACCGGGAGCAGGGCCCGACCCTCGACTTCAGCGGCAGCGGCCCCGCCGGCCGGCTCGACCTCAGCTGGCGCCGATGGGGGCTCACCGTCCGCGGATCGCGGGTCGACTACGCACCCACCGACCCGACGCTCGGCACCGAGGCGTTCAAGGCCACCGAGACCGAGGTGTCGCTCCGCTTCCAGCCGCTGCCCTCGATACCGGTCTCCGCGGAGGGCGGCGTGGTGCGGCGCACGACCGATCCCGGGGACGCGGCGCAGGATGTGCGCGCGTTCCGGCTGGGCGTGACTTCGCGGTTCGTGATCGGCCGGGGTGCGGCCATCCGGGCCCGCGCGGCGTGGTTGCTGGGCGCCCGGTTCTCGGGGGGCGGGTCGGCGGGGACGGCGCTGAGCCTGGGCCTCGCGGCCGATTACCGGCCGGTGGCCAGGTTGCCGTGGGCGTGGGCGGTGGTCGACTACGACTTCGAACGGATCGACCGCGCCACCGCGGTGCCGGTGCCCATCGAGCGGTCGATCGTTCGCCTCGGGCTCGAGGCCCGGTTCATCCCCTGACCGCCCGGCGGCCCTCCCCCTCCAGCTGCGCGATGACCTGCTGCACCACCACCCCGGGATCGAACGGGACCGTCACCAGAAGGTCGGCCTTCCCCTCGAATGGCCGGAGCCCCGCGGCGGGACCCACCACCACGACGAGCGGGCCCGTTCCCGTGAGCGCCGGCAGCCGACCCACCTCGACCGTACCTGCCTGAAGCACCACCGCGCTCACCGGCGTGCGCCCCGGGGCAAGTCGGGCGCCACAGTCCTTCGGATCGCACATCTCCACCGCGAAGCCGGCGTGCCCCAGCAGGTGGCCGAGGATCCGTCCCAGTGCGGCGTCGCCAGCGGAGACGAGCGCGATGCCCCGGCCGGCGGCCCGGGGGGCCGGGGACGGCGCCGAGAGGTCGATCATCTCCATCGACCCCTCGAGGTAGTCGACCACCGGCGCCGCCTGCATCTCGGCGGCGCCGCGCACCGCCTCGGCGATCCGCGCGAGCGACGCGCGCACGTTCTCGAGCGCCTCGCGCTGGTCGGGCGCCAGGCCGGGCCCGCGCAGCAGGAGCTCCACCTCGGCGCTCGCCGCCATCAGCGGGTTGTTGAGGGCGTGGTGCAGCGAGACGGTGACCTGCCCGATGGCGGCCAGCCGCTCGGCCGCGACGAGGTCCCGTTCGGCCGCGGCCAGCGCGCCGCGGAGCGCCAGGTTCCGGCGCTGGCGCTCGACCACCTGGGGCAGGAGGTCGCGGAGCGCGGCGTCCTTGACGAGGTAGTCGTCGGCGCCGAGGCGGAGGGCCTGGGTCGCCGCGGCCTCGCTGCCGTGCGCGGTAATGACGACGATCGCGGGGGGCGCCGGCCGCGCCCGCAACGTGGCGAGGACGTCGAGGCCGGATGCGTCAGGGAGCTGGAGGTCGAGGAGGACGAGGTCGGCGGGATCGGCCGTCAGCGCGTCCGCGGCGGTCGCCGCGACGGCAGGGGATCCGTGGCCCGCCGCCGCGAGCACGGCCGTGACCACCCGGACGATGGCCGGGTCGTCGTCGACCACGAGGATCCGGATGGGCGGGCGGTCAGCGATCAGTGGCGGGGGTCGTCGAGGAAGACCAGGTTGCGCCGGCGTTCGACCGCCCGGACCAGGGCGTCGTAGGCGGTGGGGTCGATGACGCGCGCCGACAAGGCCTTCATCCGCGCCACCGCCGCATCGGGCTCCATCCGCTCCTGGTAGGGCCGGGCGGTGGTGAGGGCGTCGTAGATCTCGACCACGCCGAGGATCCTGGCGCCGAGGGGGATCTGCTCGCCCTTGAGCCCGTCGGGGTACCCGCCGCCGTCCCAGTGCTCGTGGTGATGGCGGACGAACGCGATGATGTCGCCCAGGTGGGTGAGCGGCGAGAGGATCTGGGACCCGATCGTCACGTGCTCCTTGACGTGGGTGAACTCCTCCGGCGTCAGCGGCCCGTGCTTCTGGAGGACCTGCTCGCTGATCCCGATCTTGCCGATGTCGTGGAGCCGGCCGGCGCGGCGGAGCTGCTCGACCTGCTCGTCGTCGAGGCCCATCTCGGCGGCGACGAGCGCCGCGAGGTCGGCCACGCGCGCGGAGTGGCCGCGGAGGTACTCGTCCTTGGCCTCGAGCGCGTTGACCAGCGCCTCGAGCGTGGCGGTGGTGACCTGCTCGAGCTTGGCCCGCTCGCGCCGGAGTTCGGCGCTCCGCACCGCCACCTCTTCCTTGAGCCAGTGCTGCAGGCTCTGCTCCTCGATCCGCGTGCCGCGGCGCCGGAGGGCGTGGCGGAGGGCGCTGTCGAGGTCGTCGAGGTCGAGCGGCTTGGTGAGGTAATCGGTGGCGCCGCGCTGGATGCAGAGCGACGCGGTGGTGGCGTCGTTGACCGCGGTGAGCATCAGGATGGCGAGGTCGGCGTCGACCTCGAGGAGGTCGGGGAGGAGGTCCATCCCGCTCCGGTCGGGGAGCCGCATGTCGAGCAGCACCGCGGTCAGCCGCTGGCGCCTGGCCACCGCGAGCGCCTCAGCCGCCGTGCCGGCGAGCGAGACCTCGTACCCCTGCTGGGTGAGGAACTTCCTGAGCGCGCTGCGGATGGGTTCTTCGTCGTCCACGATGAGGACGGCGACGGGCGCTGCGGCATCGGCCACGAATGACCTCCGGGGGATGACCCTCTGCGAAGCTACCGGCCGCCGTGGGGGGCGTCAATCGGGCCCGCGGATCAGCCCACGAAGTCGACCACCACCCGCCGCGGAATGATCCGGGCCTCGAATGCGCGGTCGAGCAGGAGCTGGACCGCCTGGCGCCCGCGGGGCCCGTAGTCGACGGTCCAGTCGTTGACGTACATCCCGACGAACTCGTCGGTCCGCGCGTCGCCGATGCCGCGGTTGAAGCGCTTGGCGTGCTCGAGCGCGGGCCGGCGATGGGCCAGGGCGTAGACGATGCTGGCCTTGAGGTCGCGGGCCACCTGCGCGGTGACCCCGGGCCCCAGGTCGCGGCGGACCACGTTGCCGCCCAGCGGCAGCGGCAGGCCGGTGTCGCGGAGCCACCAGGCGCCCAGGTCCTCCCAGAGGTGGAAGCCCTCGTCACCGAAGGTGATCTGCCCCTCGTGGATGACGAGCGCCACGTCCGCCTCGCCCCGCCGGACCGCGTCCTGCACCTGGTCGAACGGCACCACCACGGCGGTCACATCGGGCTGGTAGAGCTGCAACGCGAGGTACGCGGTGGTGAGCTTGCCGGGGATCGCCACCCGGAGGCCCTTGAGCCCCGCACGCGGGTCGGCGGGCGCCGGCCTGAGCGCCACGAGCCGCGGCCCGTAGCCATCGCCCATCGAGGAACCGCTGGAGAGGAAGGCGTACTTGTCGGAGAGGTAGGCGTACGCGTGCACCGACACCGCCGTCACCTCGAGCTCGGCCTTGAGCGCCCGCTCGTTGAGCGACTGGATGTCCTGCAGCTCGTGGACGTAACGGAGGTCGCCGGTGTCGATCTTCCCCTCGGCGAGCGCGTAGAACATGAACGCATCGTCGGAGTCTGGCGAATGGGCAACGCGGATGGTCTGCATCAGGTTCGTGAGTCGTTGGTCGTTGGTCGTGGGTCGTGGGTCGTGGGTCACAGGTCGCGGGTCGTGCTGTTCACGATCCCGTCCGCCTCGTGCGCCGTACGCGCCGATGCGTCGATGCGCTCCTGCGTCTTACCGCACCCCCGCGCTGTCGGCAGCGCGCTTGAAATCGTCGATCAGCGCACGATGGTCCTTGTACTCCGGGCGCGACTTCTGGATCTCGGCGGCGTAGTGGCGCTGGAAGTCCTTGAACGCGGCGATGCGACCGGTCGGGTCGCCCTGGAAATCGGCGACGGTGCCGCGGACGAGCGGGGCAAAGAGGTTCCCGGGGGCGAGCTTGGCGATGGTGTCTGCCAGCGAGAGTGCCGGGACGAAGTCGCCGACCTGCGCGTGGAGGATGGCGGCGTGGTAGCGGTCGTCGATGTCCGGCGCCGGCAGCTGGGCGTAGGCGCCGAGCGCCATCGGGGTGAAGTTGATGACGGTGGAGGTATCGCCCTGCTGGGCGGCCTGCATCACGCGGTCATTCAATCGCGCGAAGCGCTCCTTGGGGGTCATGTTGCTGATGTCCGGGGCCTGTCCGACCGGGATCCCGGGTCCGGCGCTCAGGCCGGTGCCGGCGCCGGCGAGTCCAGTGTCGGGCTTGGCCGGCATGGCCACCCCGGCCAGCACCCGCCAGGCCACCATCCCGACCAGGCCGAGCGCCAGGGCGCCGGCCACGATCCAGGCGGTGCGTTCGGTGCGGCCGCCCGCGGTGACCAGCCCCCCCACCGCGGTGCCGCAGCGGTGGCAGAAGCGGGCGCCGGGCGAGAGGGGCGCCTGGCAGCGGACGCAGGAGCTCGGTCCGAGCGGCTGCCCGCAATTGGCGCAGAATTTCCCCTGGGCGGCGCTGCCGCAGTGGGGGCATTTGCTGGTGGTCGGCGTGGTCATCGGTCGTCCAAGTCTATGTGCGGGCGCAATGTATACCGGCTCGAACCCGCCCGGGAGCGCCGGGGCGCTGGCGCCGCCCGCCCGGCGGCGTTAGCGTGTATCCACCCGGAGGCGCGATGGGCCATTCCCCTATGACATCTTCCCCGCCACACCTGCCGAACGCGCCGCTCGCCCGTCACCTGGGCGACCTCACCCGGAACGACACCCGGTGGGGGGTCTACCTCGAGGCGCGCCAGCAGAAGGACAACTGGGCGGGGCGCCTCCACTTCGTCGACGGCCCCCGGCACCGCTCGACCGGCTGGATCTTCGTCGAATGGGCCGAATCTGCGCTGATCGACCGGTTCAACGAGTTCAGCCCGGTCGAGCTGTGGCGGCTGGTGGAGAGCCTTCACTAGGTGAGCAGTGAGGGGTGAGAAGTGAGCGGGCTTCCCGCGGCAATCTCGTCAGACCGCCCGCTCACCGCTCACCGCTCACCTCTCACGTCTTCCCATCGACAATGCCCTCCGCCTACCTCTTCGACCTCGACGGAACGCTCTACACCGACGCCGGACCGGTGCCGGGCGCAGTCGAGGTGCTGGAAGGCCTGAAGCACGCTCGCATCCCGTTCCGCTACGTCACCAACACGTCGCGTCGTCCCCGCGCCGCCATCGTCGAGCGCCTGCGGGGGTACGGCTTCCCGGCGTCGGCCGAGCACGTGATGACGGCGGTGCTTGCGGCCGCGGAACTGGTGCGCCACCGCGGGCACCGGGTGGTGGCGCCGTTCGTGGCCCCGCAGACGCTCCCCGACCTGGGCGAGTTCGAGCTGGCGGGCGGCACGTCGGGCACCGCCCCGCGCGCCGGTGCGCCCGATGCGATCATCCTCGGCGATCTCGGCGATGGCTGGACCTATCCGCTTTTGCAGCAGGCGTTCCGCGCCGTGATGGGCGGGGCGGATGTGATCGCCCTCTCGCGCGATCGCTACTGGCTCCGCGGCGACGGCCTGGCGCTCGACGCCGGCCCGTTCGTCGCGGCCATCGAATACGCGACCGGCACAGCAGCCCGGGTGGCGGGAAAGCCGAGCCGGGACTTCTTCGAGGCGGCCATCCGCTCCCTCGGGCTCGGCGCCGGCGCGTCGGTGGCGGACATCGCCGTCGTGGGCGACGACGTCTGGTCCGACGTCAAGGGCGCGCAGGGGTGCGGCCTCCTCGGCTGGCTGGTCCGGACCGGAAAGTTCCGCGCCGACGTCCTCACGTCGAGCGGGGTGACACCGGACCGGATCCTCGATTCGGTGGCGACCATCTCCTGATGGCGTCCCGCCGTGCGCCGCGTTAACCTCCTTCCATGACCGACCCTGGCCTCGCCGGCGCCGCACCGGCCCCTGCGCCCACGAAGTGGCGGCACCGCATCCGTGTCGCGCTCGCGCTCCTGGTGCTCGTCCCGGCGCTGTCGTTCGCGCTCTACACCTGGTCCGCGCTCCACTGGAGCTATTCCAAGGGGGAGCGCTCCGGCGTGCTGCAGAAGTTCTCCGAGAAGGGGTGGCTCTGCAAAACGTGGGAAGGGGAGCTTGCGATGACCACCGTGCCCGGGACCGCGCCGGTCCTCTGGAACTTCACCGTGCGCAACGACTCGATCGCGGCACAGGTCTCGGAGATGGTGGGACACGAGGGACGGATGGTGTTGACGTACGAAGAGCACCGCGGCGTCCCGACCAAGTGCTTCGGCGACACGCGGTATTACGTGGTTGGAGTGCGGATGGTGAAGTAGGCGGTAAGAGGTGAGGGGTAAGAGGTGAGAGGGTGGAGGAGAAGGAAAAGGAGAAGGAGAAGGAAGAGGAGGGGCTCCGATAGCTGGCGGGGCCCCCTTGTGTATCAGTAGCAAGTTGGCACCTTCGGAACGTCTCACGTCTCACGTCTCACGTCTCACGTCTCACGTCTCACGTCTCACGTCTCACGTCTCACGTCTCACGTCTCACGTCTCACGTCTCACGTCGCACGTCTCACGTCTCACG
>DASYXP010000022.1:0-3019 GCA_035934835.1 Gemmatimonadales bacterium
GCGGCGGTGGAGGCGGAATCGAAGGCCGGCCGCCTGGTGGTGGAGCAAGGCCTCGCCCGCCGCCCGGACTTCCAGGCCACGGTGCCCGGCGGAGAGGCGGAACTCGCGGCGCTCGTCGGGCGGGTGGTGGCGGGCGGGCTCACCGCGCCCGACGTGCCCGAGCTCGAGCGGGTCACCGGGCGGCAGGATGTCGCCGCAGCGCTCCGGATCGCGGCGCGGGAGGGCAGGGTCGTCGCCGTGCGGCGTGATTGGTTCGTCGGCGCCCAGGCGCTGGCGGGATTCGCCGAGATCCTCCGGGAGCTTGGGGCGCGCGGTCCGATCGCCGTGGGCGACGTGCGCGACCGCACCGGCCTGTCGCGGAAGTACCTGATCCCGCTCCTGGAATGGGCCGATGCCGGCGGCATCACGGAGCGCCGCGGCGACCTGCGCGTGGTGCTCCCGCGCCGAGCTTGACACGCCATCAGGGTGCGGGAAGGTTTCGGTCAACGTACCGTCGTGGTCCAACCGGAGATCCGATGCGCAAGCGTACCATCGCGGCAGTGCTCTTTGGCCTCGCCGCCGCGGCCGGCCCGCCGGTGCTGGCCCAGACGCGGCCGCCGCCCCCGACGGCCGAGTTGCGGGAGAATTCGCCCAATCCGTTCTTCCCCGCGACCCTGATCCCGTTCTCCATCAACCCATCGGAGTGTGCCAACGGACGTCAACCTCTTGTCAGCCTCAAGGTGTACAACGTGCTGGTGCAGGTCGTGGCGATCCCGGTGCTCCAGAGCTCGAAAGGTGAGGTGCTCGACGACATCCATATTCCGTGCGGCGATCATGTCGCCCTCTGGGACGGCCGGATGATCGATGGCCGGGATGAGCCGACGCCCGGGATCTACTACAGCCAGCTGACGGTCAATGGAGTGCGTTACACCAAGAAGATGATCGTCCGGGCCCCGCCGGGGCGCCGACCGAAAGATGCCGGTGGAAAGTGAAGGCGGCCCAGTGGCCGCCTTCACGCGTTCCGCGGCCTGTCAAACCGGCAGGGATCCCCGGTATGCCGATTGCCTTCCCATCCGGCGGCCGTCCCGGAACGATGCCTGCCGTGCGCCGCGCGCCTCGACCTGAGGCGCCGCCGGTGCCGTGGGTGTGTTACTAATTGAGGTGAGGAGGCAGGTATGGTCCGTCCCGATCGTCTGACGTTGAAGGGCCAGGAGGCGTTCCGCGATGCGCTCGCCGATGCGCGGGCGCGGGGCAATCCGGTCGCGAACGACGCCCACCTCCTGCTCGCGTTGCTGGCGCAGCCGGAAGGAGTGGTCCGCCCGCTCCTGCAGAAGGCCGGCGTCAACGTGACCGATCTCACCGCCCAGGTGACGCGGGAGATCGACCGATTCCCGACGCAGAGTGGTGAGGCCGGGGAGCCCACGCTGAGCCGTGAGGTGAACGGCGCCTTCGACCGCGCCGAGCGGGAGGCCAAGGCGATGGGCGATGCCTTCGTGTCGACCGAACACCTCCTCCTGGGCCTGATGGATGAGAAGGGCACCGCGGCGCGGGCGCTCCTGAGCTCGGCCGGCGTGTCCACCTCGGATCTCCGTCAGGCGCTCGAGGAGGTGCGCGGGGCCCATCGCGTCACCGACCAGGCGCCGGAGGAGAAGTACCAGGCGCTCGAGCGCTACACCAGGAACCTCACCGAGCAGGCCCGGGCCGGGAAGCTCGACCCGGTCATCGGCCGCGATGAGGAGGTGCGCCGCGTGATGCAGGTGCTCTCCCGGCGCACCAAGAACAACCCGGTGCTGATCGGAGAGCCGGGGGTCGGCAAGACGGCCATCGTCGAGGGCCTGGCCCAGCGCATCGTGCAGGGGGACGTCCCCGAGTCGCTGCGCGGCCGGGAGATCGTCGCGCTCGATATCGGGCAACTGCTGGCGGGCGCCAAGTTCCGCGGCGAGTTCGAGGAACGACTCAAGGCGGTCCTCAAGGAACTGACCCAGGCGCAGGGCCGCTACGTCGTGTTCATCGACGAGCTGCACACGCTGGTCGGCGCGGGGAAGGCCGAGGGCGCCGTCGACGCCGGCAACATGCTCAAGCCGGCGCTGGCCCGGGGCGAACTGCACGTCGTGGGCGCCACCACCCTCGATGAATACCGGAAGCACGTCGAGAAGGACCCCGCGCTCGAGCGTCGGTTCCAGCCGGTGCTGGTGGGCGAGCCGAGCGTGTCGGACACCATCGCCATCCTCCGGGGCCTCAAGGAGCGCTATGAGGTCCACCACGGCGTCCGCATCACCGACGACGCCCTGGTGGCCGCGGCCACGCTCTCCGACCGATACATCGGCGACCGGTTCCTGCCCGACAAGGCGGTCGACCTGGTCGACGAGGCGGCGAGCCGCCTGCGGATCGAGATCGACTCGCTGCCGCAGGAGATCGACGAGGTCGAGCGGCGCATCGTCCAGCTGGAGATCGAGCGCCAGGCGCTCCTCAAGGAGAAGGACCGCTCCGCCCGGGAGCGGCGGGAGGCGCTCGAGCGCGAGCTGGCGCAGCTCCGCGAGGAGAGCGCCGGGATGAAGGCGCAGTGGCAGGCCGAGAAGGCCGCGATCCAGGGGATGCGGGGCCAGAAGGAGGAGCTGGAGGCGCTCCGGACCCAGGTCGACCAGGCGACCCGCTCCGGCGACCTCCAGAAGGCAGCGGAGCTCCGGTACGGCCGGATCCCCGCGCTCGAGCGCGAGCTCGCCGACGGCGAGAAGCGCCTCGGCGAGATCCAGCAGGGCGCCAAGTACCTGAAGGAAGAGGTCGACCAGGAGGACATCGCGGAGATCGTGGCCAAGTGGACCGGGATCCCCGTCTCCAAGATGCTGGAATCCGACCGTGAACGGCTCACCCGGCTCGAGGAGGAGCTCGGCCGGCGGGTCATCGGCCAGGGGGCGGCGGTCTCGGCGGTGGCCAACGCCGTCCGGCGGAGCCGCGCTGGCCTCCAGGATCCCGACCGGCCGACCGGGTCGTTCATCTTCCTCGGCCCCACCGGGGTCGGGAAGACCGAGACGGCGCGCGC
>DASYXP010000025.1:0-5202 GCA_035934835.1 Gemmatimonadales bacterium
GAGCCCCACCACGTCGTCGACCCGCACGGTCTCGTGGGTGTAGAACGGCTCCCCGAACCGGGTGCGGATGAGCGAGCCATAGTGGGCGCACTGGGTCTCCACCAGCGAATAGAGGTCCTGGCCGGTGGGGAAGATCTCCCCGGCGGAGTGGGCGCCGTCGAACTGGGAGGCGTAGCAGCGGATCGCGTCCATCTTGCGCGCCATCTGGGCCGAGATGTCGACGACGAACGTCGGCTTGACGGGATCTTCGCGATAGGCCAGGGAATAGAGGATCTTGAAGGGGCGGTGCGGCTCGCCCGGGGCGTCGTACTTCTTGAGCCCGGCGAGGAAGCAGGCGTCGCGCGCCAGCTCGGAGGCGACCCGGTGGTCGGGGTGGCGGCCCACCGGGTAGGGGAGGATCACCACCCGCGGACGGAAGTGCCGCAGCTCGGCCACCACGGCCCGGCGGGCGTCCTCGGTGTTGTGGAGGTGCGCGTCCGCAAGGCCAGCGTTCCGGCGCTCGGCCACGCCCATCAGCTTGGCGGCACGCGCCGACTCCTCGCCGCGGAGCGTGGCGCTGCCGCGGGTCCCCGTCTCCCCCTGTGTCAGGTCGAGGATCCCGGTGCGCTGGCCCCGGTCGGCGGCCCGGATGAGCGTGCCGGCGCAGGTGAGCTCGACGTCGTCGCGGTGCGCGGCGATGGCCAGGAGGTCGACGGGCATGTGCGCCTCGAAGGAGTGAACGGTGAACGGTAAACGGTGAAGGGGGGCTCCGGGAGGCGTGCGGCCCCCGGTCACCGTTCACTGTTCACTATTCACCGCCGTCACTCGTGCCGCAGCGCCTCGACCGGGTCCATCTTCGCGGCCCGGTTGGCGGGGATGACGCCGAAGACGAGGCCGATCAGCACGCTCACGCCGCAGGCCAGGAGCGCGCTCCACACCGGCACCGACGCCTCGATCGCGAGCACGCGCTTGAGGACCTCGCCGGTCAGGAGTCCGAAGGCGATGCCGATGATCCCGCCGGCCAGGGTCAGTGTCGCGGCCTCGACCAGGAACTGCCAGAGGACCATCCGCCGGGTGGCGCCGAGCGCCTTGCGGGTCCCGATCTCGCGGGTGCGGTCGGTGACGGACACCATCATGATGGCCATCACGCCGATGCCTCCCACCAGGAGCGCCACGCTCGAGAGCGCCACCATCACCAGGAAGAAGACGCCGGTGAGGCTCCCGACCGTGGCCAGGATCTGGTCCTGGGTGATGAGGTCGAAGGTGTTGGGCGCCGCCGGCCGGAGGCCCCGCACCCGGCGGAGCGCCACGATGGCCTCGTCGCGGGCCCGGGCGGGGTCGACCCCGGCGCGTGGGCGGACGGCGATGAACAGTGCGTTGGTCTGGTCGAAGCGGTAGCGCTGGTACCCGGTCTCGAAGGGGATGACCCCCGCCGTCGCCTGGCCGGGCGGTTCGAAGATGTTGCCGGGCTTCTGGTAGATCCCGATGACCTGGAGCTCCTGGTCGCCGGCGCGCACGTACTTGCCGAGGGGATCCTCCTGGCCGAAGAGGCGGGACGCCACGTCGGCCTCGAGGATGATGACCGGCGCGCCGTGGAGTTCCGCCGGCGAGAACATCCGGCCGCGCAGCAGGGTGCCGCCCTGGATGTCCATGAAGTGGTCGTCGGCGGCGAAGAGCGTCACGGTCTGGGTGTGCTCCGCACCGCGGGTGACGCGGCTGAAGAGCTGGATCCAGAGCCCGGCGTATGCGATCGTCTCGGCACGCGCCACCGCCGCCGCGTCACGCCGGTCGAGCACGGGGCGGATCCGGATCTCGGGGGGGAGGTTGTCGGGGTTGACGGGGGTCTGGGAGAAGAACCGCATCACGTAGAAGGTGCTGGGCCCGGCGACCTCGATGGCGTTGAAGATCTGCGACCGCACCCCCTGGACGATGCTGGCCATCGCCATCACCACCGTGACGCCGATGACCACGCCCAGGATCGTGAGCACCGAGCGGAGCTTGTTGTTCCGCAGCTGGTCGAGGGCGATGAGCACGCCCTCCCGGAGGGTCGAGCCGCCCATCATTCCGCCCGGAGCGCCGTGATCGGGTCGAGCCGAGCCGCGCGGCTTGCCGGATACACGCCGAAGACGATCCCGGTCCCGGCGCCGAGCGCGAGCGCCGCCCCGACGGCCCACGGGGTCACCCGCGCCGGAAGGGGCGACACCGCCGCCACCAGCTGCGCCAGCCCCCAGCCGGCCGCCACGCCCAGCAGCCCGCCGAGCATGGAGAGCGCCACGGTCTCCACCAGGAATTGCTTCAGGATGTCCCGGCGGCGGGCGCCGAGCGACTTCCTGAGCCCGATCTCGCGGATGCGCTCGTTCACCGTCATCAGCATGATGTTCATGATGACGATGCCACCCACCACGATCCCGATGCACACCACCGCGGGAATGATCGTGAAGAGCACCTTGGTGAGGCTCTGCCAGAAGGCGAGGAGGGCGTCGGCCTTGTCGACGGTGAAGTCGTCGGGCTGGCCCGGCCGCAGGTGGTGGGCCACCCGCATCGCCTCCTCGGCGCGGTCCATCGCCGGCGCGACGCCCGCGGCATCCGCCAACTTGACCGACACCACCGTGGTCTTGCGGCGGCCGAAGAGCGCCTCGAAGGTCGAGAGCGGGAGGAGCACGAAGCCGTCGAAGGACTGGCCGAGGATCTGCCCCTTCGGGGCGATCACACCCCGCACCGTCATCTCGGTGCCGGCCACCCGGACCGAGCGGCCCACGGCGCTCGCCGGGTCGGCAAAGAGCTTCTTGGCCACGTCGTAGCCCAGCACGGTGACCAGGCGGCGCTCGCGGAGGTCGGGTTCGGAGAGCGGCTCGCCGGCCTCGAAGCGGTAGTCCTGCACCAGCTGGTAGGGTGGCGTGACGCCGAAGATGAGCACGCTCCCCACGGTGGTCCCGCGGTAGGTCACCTCGCCGGTGGGCGGGGGCCACCCCGACTGGAGGGCCACGGCGCGGGCGTCGGGGAGGGCGCGGGCCACCGCCGCGGCGTCGTCGTGGGAGATGATCGGCCGCTTGGCGAGGGCCTTGATGGCCTCGTCGTCCAGGAGGCCGATGCTGATGGGTGTGCGCCGGACCTGGAAGGCGTTGGTGCCGATCATCGCCCCCGTCAGGTTCTCCTTGACGTAGGCGTTCATCCCCTGGATGATCGCGGTGACCGCGACCAGGAAGGCGACCGAGACGATGATGCCGAGGAGGGTGAAGAAGGACCGGAGCTTGGCGGTCCAGATGGAAGCGAATGCGAGCCGGATGGCCTCGACGAACGGCATGGAGGAAAGCTAGCCCGGTCCGTGGACGGGGCGCCCCGGGCGCCATGGAAGGCCCGGGGCGGGACCGTCGGCCCTATTCGTACCGGAGCGCCTCCACCGGGTCGAGCCGGCTGGCCTTGAGGGCGGGATACATCCCGAAGAGCACCCCCGTGAGGATGGCGGCGAGGATGGCGACGACCACCGCGGAGAACGAGATCGCGGCGGGGAGGGGGGTCGCGGCCCGGATGCCGAGGGTCACGAGGCCGCCCAGGAGCATGCCGGCCGTGCAGCCGATGAGGGTCAGGGTCGCCGCCTCCACCAGGAACTGGAAGAGGATCTCGCGCCGGGTGGCGCCGAGCGCCTTGCGGACGCCGATCTCGCGGGTGCGCTCGGTGACCGAGATCATCATGATGGCCACCACGCCGACGCCGCCGACCATCAGGCCCACCATCGACAGCGCGATCATCACCAGGAAGAACCCCTGGGTGACGCTCTTGAAGGTGTCGAGGAGCTTGTCCTGGGTCACCAGCGAGAAATTGTTGTCCTGGGCCGGCTTGAGGCCTCGGCGCCCGCGGAGCGCCGCGGTGACCTGGTCCATCGCGTCGCCCACGGATACGCTGTCCTTCGGCAGGACGGCGAAGTTCATCCATCCCTTCCAGTAATTGACCGACTTGACGAACGCCGAGTGCGGGATGGCGAGCTTGGGGGAGTCGGAGTTGCTGAAGAGCGCCGACGGCTCCGAGTAGATCCCCACCACCTCGAAGGGCTGGCCCGAGACCTTGATGATCCGGCCCAGGGCGTCGAGGTTGGGGAAGAGTGTCCCTGCCAGCTTGTCGTTGATGACCGCGACGTGGGAGCCGGCGGCCTCCTCGACCTCGCTGTAGTTCCGCCCCTCGATGATGGTGCCGCCGGTGGTGTAGATCCACGGCGGGTTCATCCCGGCGATGTCGACGCTGGCGAGCTTCTGGCTGCCGGCGCTGACCGGGCCCTGGGTGTCCTCCTCGTACATCACGTCGGCGATGCCCGGGAGCTTCCGGAGCATCTCCGCCTCGTCGACCTTGAGCCACGGGTTCCGGCGCCACGGCGACATCTCGTCGGAGCCGTCGCTGATGTTGAGCCCGCCGCGGAAGAACCGGAAGACGAAGAACGTCTTGGGGCCCAGCTGCTCCAGTTGCTGCGACACGCTGCGGTTGATGCCGGTGATGGCGGCGTTGATCGAGATGACCACCGCCACGCCGATGGCGACGCCCAGGATGGTGAGGAAGGCCCGCCACTTGTTGGAGAGCACCGCGTCGAAGGCGATGCCCACGCCTTCGGCGAGGCGCGCCGGGTCGAGGAGCGTGCGGCGCTTGGTCATTCGGTCCTCAGGGCGGCGATGGGGTCGAGCTTGGCGGCCCGGCTGGCGGGGTAGACACCCGCGATGACGCCGACCCCCATCCCGACGCCGACCCCGACGATCACCGACCAGGGGGCGACGGCCGCGGGGAGGGGCGTGAGGGCGGAGAAGGCGAACGCCAGCGCGAACCCGGTGGCGATGCCCATCGCGGCGCCGACGGTGGAGAGCGTGGCGGACTCGACCAGGAACTGGAAGAGGATGTCCCAGTGGCGCGCCCCGAGCGCCTTGCGGACGCCGATCTCACGGGTCCGCTCGGTGACCGAGACGAGCATGATGTTCATGATCACGATGCCGCCGACCACGAGACCGATCCCGACCAGGAGCGGGAGCGCCATCATCAGGAACCCGGAGATCTTCTTCCAGCCCGCCAGCGCGTTCTCGGACGAGCTGAGGTCGAAGTTGTCCTCCTCCTGCGGCTTGAGGTGCCGGCGGGTGCGCATCAGCGCCTCGACCTCGTTCCGCGCGGACAGCATCGCCTGGGGCGTCGCGGCCTGGAAGGAGACGTAGTCCACCATCCCGATGGGGCAGATGAGCCGGCGCGCGG
>DASYXP010000031.1:0-2387 GCA_035934835.1 Gemmatimonadales bacterium
CACTGTCCCAGACCCCGAAAGTCCAGCCGAACAGGGTGTATTTGAGTCGCCGTACGGTACGGCCTACAAATGGGTTCCGGTAGCCGTGGGGGGCCCGGAAGGCCCGGGGGGCCCTCCCCACCGCCTCAGAGATAACGCCATGCGCTTCCTCGAGTTCCCGCCGAATACGCTGCGGCCCCCGACGGTGCAGTTTGACATGTGTCTGGGTGTGATTTCCCGCCTCGTGCCCCGCCTGGACCACCGCCCGCGCCAAGGCCCCTTCGCGCCGGACGAAGTCACCCACCATGAAGAAGGCGGCCGGGACCCCCTCCTTCCCCAGGGTGTCGAGAATGCGGGCGGTGGCGCTCGGTGAGGGCCCGTCATCGAAGGTGAGGTAGACGCGGGGAACACCACGCGGTCCACGGGAGACGGATGTGCCATACAGTCCGCTGTTCGGCGCGTAGGCTCCGTACGCGGCAAGACCCGCGGCGCCCAGACCCAGCGCGGCGACCGTCTCGATCACTTCTTGACCCGCTGGTAGACTTCGAGCACACGCTCCGCGATCCGGGGCCAGGCGAACCGCGCCGCCTTGGCGAGGCCCGCGGCTCCCATCCCTTCGCGCCGAGCTGGGTCTTCGATCAATGCGTTGGTCGCGCGTGCCCAGGCCAGCGGGTTGTCCTTGGGGACCAGCACCGCCTCGGCGCCCCCTGCGATGAGCTCGCGGAAGCCCGTGATGTCGGAGACGACGAGCGGGGTACCGCACGCCATGGCTTCGAGCAGGGTGATGCCGAACGACGCTTTCGTGGTGGGGCACAGATAGAGATCGGCCCCGCCGTAGTAGTCGGGGCGCTCGTCCGACACCTGTCCCACGAACTTCACCGCGGCCCCCAGATGAGCGGCACGCGCCTCGTAGCTCGGACGCAGGGGCCCGTCGCCGACCACGATCAGCTGGGCCGTCGGGTGACGCTCGAGGATCATCGGCATCGCTTCGAGCAGCGTGTCGAGCCCGTTCCGGGGATCGAGTCGGCCGAGAAAGAGGAGCCGCGGCCCCCGGGTCGCGGCCTCACGCTCGCGGCGGCCGTTCGGATGGAAATAACGGACGTCCACGCCGTTGGGGATGATCTCCCAGTCGGCCTTGAAGTACATCCCCATGGCGTGAACGACGGGATCCGACACCGCGATCCGCGCGGCGACCCGTTCGAGCCGCGGCTGCAGCCACCACCGGAACATCCGATACAGGATGGAGCTCGAGAACCAGGTGTGGGATGTGGCGACGACCGGGATTCCGAGCTCCCAGCCGGCGCTCGCCGCCTTGAGGCCCAGCATGGGCGCGAGCACGTCCTGGCTGTGAACGACGTCAATCCGCTCGGCCTTCAGGATGTCGACGATCTTGCGGGTTATGGCCCACCCGGTGGAGACCCGGGCGTACGAGCCGTTCGAAAGCACCACCCGACTGGTGCCCACCCGCCGGACCCAGTCAGGATCGGGACCCTGCCCATCCATGTTCGAGGTGATGACGATGGCGTGGTGGCCCCGGGCCCGGAATTCGAGCGCCAGGTTGTGAACGTGCTCGGTGACCCCGCCCAGGTGGGGGTAGTAAAACTCCGTGACCAGAGCGATGCGCATGGCTGCGAAGGGCTCCCGGGGCGGGGGCAAGCCAACAACGTAATGGGTGCCCCGAACTTGGGGAGGGGCACCTCCCGAGCGGAGCGAGAGACCTGCGTGAGGCGTAAGGTGGGTGTAATGAAAAGCCGAAGCCCCCGGATGGTTTCCCACCCGGGGGCTTCGCGCACCGGCTACCCGGAGCCAGGGGATTCACTCCCCCGTTCTTCTTCCCGCCGCCGCCGGTTGACTGTTGCGTCATTCGGTAGGGCGAACAGGAGCTCCGGCTTCGATCCCCAAGCAGCCTGGCCGGGCCGCAAGGTTCACCAGTGTGAGTGCTGCGGGTCAGATCGGGTCGCGGACCGACCGTCCGCACTGCACGCCGAGGCACTACTTCGACGTGGATGAAGCAACGCGACTGGCTCCATCTGTCCGAGCCGGAGAGAGCACTCTCCCGGATCAGCAGGCGCCTGAGCCCTTGTTTGCGTCGGCGCCCTCCCCGGAATTTCCGCTTGGACCCACCTCAAAGGCGTTGTGGAAGCGCTGGGCCTCCACCCTTCCCCTCAAGGCGCGTGGGAGCCAATATAGGAGTGCCTGAAAGTGGCGCAAGTGCCGATATTTCTTCGGGTTAGCTCACTTCGATGTGCAAGGCGTGTGGAACGTAAAACGTGGTTGAGCCGGTGGTTCTGGCGTTCATCCACACAATGTGGAGTTGTGTATCCACAGTGTGCACGTTCCCACATCGCTACTTGACGGGGCGTTTGGGCAGTCCAGCCGCGGCAGCGAACGTGAAACGGGCGAGATCG
>DASYXP010000033.1:0-4242 GCA_035934835.1 Gemmatimonadales bacterium
CGGGCGCCCCGAGCGGCGCCAGGATCGCCAGGAGCACCGCCGCGGTCGCGGCGGCACGGCGGGCGCGGCGCCGGCTCACGATCACGGTGCCGAGGAACCCGATCTCGTAGAGCACCAGCAGCGGCGCCGTCATGATGAGCATCGTGACGACGTCGGGGCTCGGCGAGAGCGCCGCGCCCGCCACCATCGCCAGGATGATGGCCATCTTGCGGGACCGGTTGAGCGCCCGCGGCGTCACCAGCCCCACGCTCGCCAGGATGATGATGACCAGCGGCAGCTCGAACGAGAGGCCCAGCGCCAGCACCAGGTGCACCACGAAGCTGAAGTACTCCTGGTACGTGATCATGTTGGTGAACGAACCCGCCTCGAAGCTCAGCAGCATCTTGAGGCTGGGCGGCACCACGAAGGCGTACCCGAGCGCGGCGCCCACGAAGAAGAGCACCACCCCCGCCACGAGGGACGGGATGAGCAGCCGCCGCTCCCTGGCGTAGAGCGCGGGGGAGAGGAACGCCCAGACCTGGTAGAGGATGACCGGCGAGGCGAGGACCAACCCGACGTAGAGCGAGAGCTTGAGGACGATGATCACCGGCTCGGTCGGGCTCAGGATGACGAGCTTGCCGGCCGGGATGTACGGCGCGATGGGGCGCTTGATGACGTTGATCAGGTCGAAGCGGTCGACCGCCCAGGCACCGACGCCGAATCCGCCCACCACGGCCAGCAGCGAGCGGATGATGCGTGTCCGGAGCTCCTCGAGGTGCTCGAGGAAGGACATCTCACCGGAGGACCCGGTCATGGGCGCGCCCCGGGGGGCCTAGTGGCCCAGGGTCTTGAGGCGGTCGCGGGCGAGGGCGGCCTCGTCCGAACGCGGGTAGGACTGCACCACGCGCTGGTAGTACGTCCGGGCGCCGGCAACGTCCTTCCGGTTCTCGGCCAGGAGCCCGAGCTTGTAGAGCGCCGTCGCGGCGCGGGGGGAGGCCGCGAAGTTCTTCACGACCAGGTCGTAGTAGCGCGCCGCGGAATCGGGCGACTCCGCCGCCCACGACTCGCCGATGAAGTACGTCGCGTCGCCGGCGCGGGCGTTCTGCGGGTACTGCTGCAGGAACTGGCCGAACCCCATCCGCGCGGTGCGGACGCTGCCCAGCCGCAGCTGCTGCAGGGAGGCCTCATACATCTGGTCGGGCGGCGCCGAGGGCGCCCCGCCCGGAGGGACCGCCGGCCCCGCCGCCGAATCGGGCGTGCCCGCCGGCGCGCCCGGCGTCGGGGCCGCGGCCTGGATCTCGGCGCTGCGGGCCTCGAGCTGGGTGCGCAGCTCGGTCAGCCGCTGCTGGCTCTGGCCCGTGAGTTCCTGCACCTGGACCAGTTGCTGGTTGATGTTGTACAGGTCCCCGGCCACGTCGCCCTTGAGCGACGTGAGCTGGGACCGGGTGGCGGCGATGGAATCGAGGATGCGCTGCTGCGTCGCGATGACCTCGGCCAGCGCCGCCGCCCGCACCGAGTCCTGCCGGACCGTCTCGGCGCGGAGCAGCATGACCGCATCCTCCACACGCCGGACATCCCCCTTGGCGGCGCAGCCACCAAGGAGGACGGCCAGCAGGATGGGCCGGGGGCCGCGGATCACTGCCCGGGCGCCACCAGCGACGTGCCACCGGCCAAGATCTGGAACTCGTCGCGCCGGTTCTTGGCCCACGCATCCTCATTGTGGCCCGGGTCGATCGGGTGGTCCTCACCGTAGGAGAAGGTGGTCACCCGCGCGTCGGCCACGCCCTTGTTGACCAGGTAGCGCTTGGCCGCCGTGGCCCGGCGCATCCCGAGCGCCAGGTTGTACTCATCCGAACCGCGTTCGTCGGCGTACCCGTTGACGCGGATGGTGAGCGCCGAGTTGGCCTGGAGGATCTTGGCCTTGTAGTCGAGCGTCGCCTGGTCCTCGGCCTTGATGTCCGACTTGTTGAAGTCGAAGTGGATCATCGTGGCGAGGGCGCTGGACACCTCGGCCGAGGCCGCGGCGAGCCGCGACGCTGCGGCGGCGGAATCCGCCTGCGCCTGCTCACGGGCGCGCTGGGCCGCTTCCTGCTGGGCCTGCTTGGCGGCCGCATCCTGCGCGGCGCGCGCCGAGTCGGCGTTGATGGCCGGCTGGGCGGGCTGCTGCGGCGCCGGCTGCTCGGGCTTGGGGCTGGAACCGCAGGCCGCGATCAGGGCGGCGGCCGCCAGCGTGGCGGCAAGGGAAAGCGCGGAACGTCGCATCTGGGATCTCCTGGCTTATCTGGTGAATACCGGCGCCGCAGCTGCAAGTCGGCGGGACCACGCCGGGAGCCGGGCGGCGGCGGCGGTCGCAAGCTCGCGGAACCGGCCGGACTCGACATCCACGACCCAGAGCTGGCGGCGCCCACTCCGGTCCGACACGAACACCACGTGGCGCCCGTCCGGCGCCCACGACGCATCTTCGTTGCGACCCGCCGAGGTCAACTGGCGCACCTTCCGGCTGGCCACGTCGAGCACGAACACCTGCGGCGTCCCGCCCACCTCGCGATGGAACACCACGCTCGCCCCGTCGGGCGACCAGTCCGGCGCGTAGGAATCGCCGGTCGCGCCGAAATCGAACGGCGCAAAGAGCTCCTGGCCGGTGCCGTCGGACGCCATCACATACACTTGCGGCACGCCCGGCCGGTTCGAAACGAACGCCACCCGCTGGCCATCGGGCGAGAACGTGGGTGACAGGTTATCCGAGTACCGCCCCACAGTCAAGCGCTGGACGCAGCACATTTGCGCGACATTTGCGACGTAGAGATCGGTCCCGGCCTCATTCGACTTGGCGTACGCGACCCCCTGCCCGTCCGGGGTGAACACCGGGGTGATGTTCTCCCCGGTCGCCGTGCCGGGCACGGTCAGGCGGGCGCCGGTCGCCAGGGTCTGGACGATGACCGGGGCGACCCCGTCGCCGAGCGACGTGAAGGCCATCCGGGTGCCGTCCGGCGACCACGCCGGCGAGAGCGCCCGCTCCCCGGACCGGGTGACGGCCACCCGCCCCGCCCCGTCGGCGTCGATCCGGAACACCTGCGAGCCTTCATCATAGAGGATCTGCGTGGCGGCGATCCCCGGTTGCCCGGTGATCCACCGGACGATCTCGTCGGCCACCCGGTGGACCGCCATCCGGAAGTCGGGCGCCCCCACCCCCGGCAGCACCGCCACCCGGTCCTGCCGCACCTGCTTGGCCACCAGGTCGTGGAGCCGGATGTCGACGGCGCCGGTGAGGCCGGTGACCTCCACCGCATACGCTGCGCCCATCCCGCGGTAGAGCCCATCGTTGACGGGCCCGTCGTGCGGGTTGACGGCCCCGGGGATCATCTCGAACTGGTCGCTGTAATCGAGGTCGCGCTGGATGATGGCGCCCACCGAATCGAGCCCCGGCGACCAGACCACGAGGAGCCCCGGACGGATGCCGGCGGCGTAGGTGATGCCAACGCGCACCCCCTCCACGTGCGAGGTGTCCTGCGCCCGGAGGGCCGCCGGGAGGAGGCACAGGGCCGCCCCCGCCAGGCGGACGAGCCGCGCCGCCGCCCCCTTCATTGGGCCTGACCCGGCACGAAGTAGAAGCTCACCGGCAGCACGTCCTGGCCATATCCGTCGGGGAGCCGGCCGAATGCCCGAACGTTGGCGGCGGCCTCGATGGCGCCCTGCGCGCTCAGGTCGAAGGCGAAGTTGCGCGATGAGTTGATGAAGCGTATGTCCTTCACGGTGCCATCCCGGGTGATCAGGAAGAAGACCTCCGCCCGGAGCGCGCCCGCACCGGCGGGCCGGTCCCAGTGGCGGTAGACCTGCGACACGATGTTGCGGAGGTAGTCAGGGAACGGGAAGTCGAGGCCGGGGGTCTTGACGGTGATGGCGTCGGTCCCGGTGCTGGGCGTCTCGCCGGGGGCGGCGGTAACGGGCTGGGGTGGCGCCTTCCGGGCCGGCGCCTCGGACTTCGACGGCGCCGGCTTCGGGGCCGGCTTGGGGGGCGGCGGTGCCGGCCGACTCGACTTGACCGGCTTGCTTGGCGCCACCGGCTGCGGCGGAGGCGTCGGCTGGCTGACCGTCGGCTTGGGCGATTCCGGCGCGGGCGCCGGCGCCGCCACCAGGTTGACGGCGTACACCGGCGGCTCGATGCGCGGATGTGGCGCCAGCGCCACAAGGAGCACCACGACCGAAGCGTGGACGACGACCGTCCCGGAGACGCCGAGGGCCAGATTCCCGCGCGGCGCGCGG
>DASYXP010000003.1:0-2563 GCA_035934835.1 Gemmatimonadales bacterium
AGCCCTTGCCGATCACCGGATATGACGACAAGGCCGTCCGGCGCCGGGCCCGCCGGAGTGGTGGGCCCCGACGCGTTCCGGCAGGCGGCGGTCGCAACGAGCAGCGCGACCAGGATGCGTTCCCTCAATGCCCCTCCGTCATCGGCATATCCATCCCACCCATCCCCGACGCGATGCCGGTCCCATAGCGGCCCATCCTGTGCCCGGCCATCCCCCAATCGAGCCGCACCCCGAGGGAAAGCGACACGATGGTGTTCGACCCGTACCACGCCCGGACGTCGAAGGTGCCGCTGATCGCACGCACGTCGGCCATGGACGCCTCCAGGAACGGTCGCACCGAGAACCGGGGGCCCGCGGTGAGCGCGGTCACCGAGGCGCCCACGGTGGCCACGGACCACTGGGTGATGCCGAGGAGCGAATTGTCGAGCGGCGGGCGCTGGGTGCGGAACGGATCGCCGATGCGCGCTTCCTCCGGCCGTTCCGTGCGCTCCAGCCGCAGGTACGGGCGCCAGGACCCGCGCTGCAGCGCGCCCTCGAGCACCAGGCTGTGGAACAAGAAGGCGCCCCCCGCTTCGCTGGTCCGCGCGAACTCCGCCAGCGCGTATGCCGGCCCCCGGTCGAACCGGACCGACGCGCTCCACTTCTCCTGCGGCGGACCCGCCCCGTCGCGCTGCTCGGGGCTCTTCACTTCGGCGTACGACACCTGCGCCTCGACGCCCCGCGCCGGCGCGACCGTCGCGCGGAGGGCGTAGGAGTCGCCGAAGCGCCGGCCGTTGGGCCATTCCGAGGGATACTCGGGCTCATCGCCGTTGAACCACGAGGCTTCGAGCGCCGCAGGCCCAGCCGTCACCCCGGCGATCACAACCTCGCGCTCGAGTATCTGGGCCAGGTGGTGGTCGATCGGGTAGAGCACCACTGGGCGGCTCATCGGGTCGTCGCTCCCGAAGGCCACGAACCCCTTGCCGAATGCCGCCGAGAAGTGGACCGGCCCGCCGAGGCGGCCGAGCACGTCGTGGGCGGTCAGCATCAGCTCGTGCGCGTACGTGTGAGGGTGGCGCCGGTCGATGTACCCCTCGCCGTAGGCCCCGGGCGTGAGCTCGCCGCCGGGCATCGTCCACCCCTCGAGGTCGAGGGTGCCCCGGAACCGGAGGTGGCCGGAAAGGGCGTCGAGCCCCACGCTCACCGCCGGCTGGACCAGCCGAGCCTCGGTCAGGGTGGCATCGTGGGGCATCGGGCCCGCCGTGGTGACGATCCCGATGACCTGTGCCATCACGTCGCCGTGCACCGGCCCCAGCTGGACCCCCTGCGCCACGGCGGGACGGGCGGCCAGGGCCAGGCCGAGGAGCAGGAGAAGCGACGGGCCGCCGTGTGACCGGCGGCCCGCCTGAAGCTCACTGATGCGCGATGGGTGGTGCGGCGTCATTCCGCCGGCGCCAGGAGCGCCGCCCGGGTGAAGTCGCGGTTCATCCGCGCGATGAAGTCGATGCTGATCCCCTTGGGGCACGCCTCCTGGCACTCGCCGAAGAGGGTGCAGCCGCCGAATCCCTCCTGGTCCATCCGGTCGACCATCGCGAGCGCGCGCCGGGCCCGCTCGGGCTGGCCCTGCGGGAGGAGGCCCAGGTGGGAGATCTTGGCGGCCGTGAAGAGCGAGGCCGACCCGTTGGGGCACGCAGCGACGCAGGCGCCGCACCCGATGCACGCCGCGGCCTCGAAGGCACGGTCCGCGTCGGGCTTGGGGACCGGAATGGCGTTGCCGTCAGGCGCGCTGCCGGTGCGGGCCGAGATGAAGCCGCCGGCCTGGATGACGCGGTCGAGCGCACTCCGGTCGACGCAGAGGTCCTTGAGCACGGGGAAGGCCCGCGCGCGCCACGGCTCGACCACGACCTCGTCGCCGTCCTGGAAGCTCCGCATGTGGAGCTGGCAGGTGGCGGTGCCCTTCATCGGCCCGTGGGCGACGCCGTT
The DNA here is from genome assembly GCA_035934835.1 of Gemmatimonadales bacterium. Lineage (GTDB taxonomy): Bacteria > Gemmatimonadota > Gemmatimonadetes > Gemmatimonadales > GWC2-71-9 > CAMLHU01. Next base: position 1,963 of record DASYXP010000003.1, read on the forward strand.
GATCATCAGCGCGCACGAGCCGCAGATCCCCTCGCGGCAGTCGTGGTCGAAGGCGATCGCGGGCTGCCCCTGCTCGATCAGGCCCTCATTGACCACGTCGAGCATCTCGAGGAAGGACATGTCCGGGTTGACGTCGGTGGCCTCGTAGGTCACGAGGCGGCCCGCCTCCTCCCGGCCCTGCTGACGCCACACGTGCAATGTGATCCGCATCGATTCCTCGGTCTTGCGCTGCGGCGGGGCCGGAGGCCCCGCCTTACTTGTACGACCGCTGGGCCAGGTGGACGTGCTCGAAGGTGAGCCGCTCCTTGTGGAGCGCCGGCGCCTGCCCATCGCCCTTGTACTCCCACGCCGCCGCGTAGGCGAAGCGCTCGTCGTCCCGGCGCGCCTCGCCCTCGGGGGTCTGGTACTCCTCGCGGAAGTGCCCGCCACACGATTCCTCGCGGTGGAGCGCATCCCGGCACATCAGCTCGCCGAGCTCGAGGAAGTCGGCCACCCGCCCCGCCTTCTCGAGCGACTGGTTGAGCTCGGCCCCGCTCCCCGGCACCGACACGTTCTTCCAGAACTCCTCGCGGATGGCGGCGATGCGCCCGAGCGCCGCCTC
>DASYXP010000038.1:0-3876 GCA_035934835.1 Gemmatimonadales bacterium
GCCCTTTTTCCCTTTCACTTCTCCCTTTTCACTTTTCACTCTTCACTCCTCACCCCTCCCCTCCTTGCCATGTCCCCTCGCCGCGCGGCGCTGTCGCTCCTGGGCCTGGCCGCTGCCGGCCACCTGGCGCTTCATTGGCGGGGCGGCCCGGCGCGGGCGCCGGGTGAGGTGCTGGCCGCTCCGCGCAGCGCCGGCTCGCCGGCGGCCCAGCGCGACAGCGTGCTCCGCGCCACCCGCCCGCTCGGCCCGCAAGATCGGATCGACCTCGACCGCGCGAGCGCCCGCGAGCTCGAGCGCTTGCCGGGGGTCGGACCCGGGCTCGCGGCGCGGATCGTGGCCGACCGGGCGGCGCACGGCCCGTTCGGCGGGCTGGGCGGGCTCGACCGTGTCTCCGGGGTGGGGCCGGCGCTCCTGGCGCGGGTGGCGCCACATGCGGCCTTCTCCGGCGTTCCCGCTACCGACAGTGCCGGCGCGGGGCTCCGCCTGGGACCGGGGGAGGCGCTCCTCGTCGGCGCGCCGGCGCCGGTCGCGGCGCCGCGCAGGCGGGGGCGGCCCATCCCTTGACACCTTCCCGCCAGCCAGTAGCTTGAGGAAACGCCGTAACCCGTTGTCAATCTTCACTCTCCATCTCTTTCCGGGCCCATGGCGACCGCTGCAGCCGGCAATGAACGCCTGGGCGACATTCTCGTCCGGGAAGGCCTCATCAATCGGGACCAGCTGACCCAGGCCCTGGCCGAGCAGAAGAGCTCGGGGCACCGCCTGGGCTACGTGCTGGTCAAGCTCGGGCTGGTGCAGGAGCTCGAGGTCACCAAGGTGCTGGCCAAGCAGTATCGGATGCCGGCGGTGGACCTTTCCCGATTCGAGGTGGATCCCAAGATCATCAAGCTGGTCCCGGCGGATCTGGCGCTCAAGAAGTCGGTGCTCCCGCTCAAGCGGGAGGGGCGGACGCTCACCGTGGCGATGGCCGACCCCACCGACTCCGGGCTGATCGAGGACCTCAAGTTCATCACGCGGTATGACCTCTTTCCGGTCATCGCGGGCGAGTACACGCTCCGGAGCCTCATCGAAAAGCACTACAACTCGGGCGACCAGCAGCTGGCCGACCTGCTGAAGGAGATGGAGGGGGAGGGGGAGACCGACGACGTCGAGGTGGTGAAGGAGGAGGAGGACGAGCAGGCCTCCCAGGCGCAGATCGACGACGCGCCGGTGGTGAAGCTCATCAACACCATTCTCACCGAGGCGGTCAAGCGGGGCGCCAGCGACATCCACATCGAGCCGTTCGAGCACGAGATCCGGGTGCGCTTCCGGGTCGACGGCGCGCTGGCCGAGATCATGAAGCCGCCGATCAAGATGAAGGCGGCGCTCACATCGCGGGTCAAGATCCTGTCCCAGCTCAACATCGCCGAGCGGCGGGTGCCGCAGGACGGCCGGCTCCGGCTCAAGATGGGGGCGCGGGTCATCGACTTCCGGGTGTCGACGGTGCCGGTGCTCTTCGGGGAGAAGATCGTGCTCCGGATCCTCGACAAGGGGAACCTGACGCTCGACCTTTCCAAGTTCGGGTTCGAGCCGAAGGCCGAGCAGGACCTGATGCGGAACATCATGAACCCGTACGGGATGGTGCTCGTCACCGGCCCGACGGGTTCCGGGAAGACCACCACGCTCTACTCGGCGCTGTCGCAGGTCAACAAGGTCGACGTGAACATCATGACCGCCGAGGACCCCGTCGAGTACAACCTGATGGGGATCAACCAGGTGCTGGTGCGGAACGAGGTGGGGCTCACCTTCGCGGCGGCGCTGAAGGCGTTCCTGCGGCAGGACCCGAACATCATCATGATCGGGGAGATCCGCGACCTCGAGACCGGCGGCATCGCGATCAAGGCCGCGCTCACCGGTCACCTGGTGCTCTCGACGCTGCACACGAACGACGCGCCGTCGACCATCACCCGCATGATCGACATGGGCATCGAGGCGTTCAACGTGGCGAGCGCCGTGAACCTCGTGGTGGCGCAGCGGCTGGTGCGGCGGATCTGCAAGAACTGCAAGGCGCCGGCCAAGTACAAGGCGGAGGAGATCTCCACCCTGATCCCGAACCCGGAGGACGCCGCCGGGATCGAGTTCATGAAGGGCGCGGGGTGCGACACCTGCAGCGGCAGCGGGTACAAGGGCCGTGCCGGCCTCTATGAGGTGATGTCGCTCTCGCCCGAGCTCCGGCGGCTGATCCTGCGCGGCGCATCGGTGGTGGAGCTGCGTGACCAGGGCGTGGCGGAGGGGATGCTGACGCTCCGGATGGACGGGATCGTGAAGGTCAAGAAGGGTGTCACCACACTCGAAGAAGTGCTCAAGGAGACGGCGGGATGACGGTCAACCTGCGGAGCCTGCTCGAGGAGATGATCGAGCGCGAGGCGTCCGACCTGCACATCACCGCCGGCGAGCGGCCCAAGCTGCGCGTCGACGGCGACATCGTGAATTCCTCCAGCGAGGAGGTCCTGACGCCGAAGGACACGCTCTCGCTGGCGTACTCGGTGCTGACGGAGAACCAGAAGAAGCGGTTCGAGAACGACAACGAGCTCGACTTCTCCTTCGGGATCCAGAACCTGGCGCGGTTCCGCGGCAACGTGTTCAAGCAGCGCGGCTGCGTGGCGGTGGTGGTGCGGATGATCCCGTTCAGCGTCCAGACGTTCCAGGAGCTCGGGCTCTCGCCGATCATCGCGAAGCTGGCGGAGCGGCCGCGCGGGCTGGTGCTCGTCACCGGTCCCACGGGCTCGGGCAAGAGCACGACGCTCGCGGCGATGATCGACAAGATCAACAAGGAGCGGAAGGGCCACATCATCACGGTGGAGGACCCGATCGAGTTCATCCATCGGCACCAGCAGTGCATCATCAACCAGCGCGAGGTGGGCACCGACACGAAGAGCTTCTCGTCGGCGCTCAAGTACGCGCTCCGGGAGGACCCGGACGTCATCCTCATCGGCGAAATGCGGGACCTCGACACCATCGGAGCGGCGCTCACCATCGCGGAGACGGGCCACCTCGCGTTCGCGACGCTGCACACCAACTCCGCCGCCGAGGCCATCAACCGCATCATCGACGTGTTCCCGTCGAACCAGCAGTCGCAGGTGCGGGCCCAGCTGGCGTTCGTGCTGGAGGGGATCATCACCCAGACGCTGCTGCAGAAGTCCAAGGGCAAGGGCCGGGTGATGGCCGCCGAGATCATGGTCGCGACGCCCGCCATCCGCGCGCTCATCCGCGACGACAAGATCCACCAGATCTACTCGGCCATGCAGTCGGGCAAGAAGCACGGCATGCAGACGATGAACGACGCGCTGTACCAGCACTACACCAACCGCGACATCACGCTCGAGGAGGCCCTGCGGGTGACGCACGACCCCGTCGAGTTCCAGCGGATGGTCGGGATCACGCCGGCCGAAGAGGACTTCGGCACGGCCGACAAGCCACAGCGACCGGCGCTCAAGCGCTAGCCCGGAAGGGAGCTTCGGATGCCGATCTTCGAGTACTCGGCCCGCAACCCGCAGAACAACCAGATCCTCAAGGGGACCATCGACGCCCCCAACAAGGACGAGGCGGCCAAGCAGCTGCGCCAGAAGAAGCTGCTGCTGGTCAACCTGCGGGAGCAGCCCAAGCAGCTCAAGCTCAACTTCGGCGGCGGCGGGATCCCCACGCGCGACGTGGTGATCTTTGCCCGGCAATTCGCCACCATGATCAACGCCGGCCTGCCCCTGGTCCAGTCGCTCACGGTGCTCTCCGAGCAGACCGAGAACAAGGCGCTGGGCCAGGTCGCGCGCGAGGTGGTCTACGACGTCGAGAGCGGCAACACCCTGGCCGACGCGATGGCCAAGCATCCCAAGGCCTTCAGCG
>DASYXP010000041.1:0-5816 GCA_035934835.1 Gemmatimonadales bacterium
CGAGCACGCCGTCGATGGCAGTGGGCCCGATGCCGGCCCCCGTCGCCGCGCCGCCGGCGGTGGTGTTGCTGCTGGTCACGAAGGGATAGGTGCCGTGGTCCACGTCGAGCAGCGCCCCCTGGGCCCCCTCGAGGAGCACGCGCTTTCCGCCCTTGAGGGCGCGGTGCACCAGGAGGCCGGCGTCCACCGACATCGGCACCAGGCGCGGCGCCAGCCGCTCGAGAAGCGCCACGTGCTCGTCGGCCGAGGCGCGCTCGGAGGAGCCCAGCATCGCAAGGACGCGGTTGGCACGCTCCACCCGCCCGCGGACCAGGTCCGACAGGGTGGGCAGGTCGGCCAGGTCGCCCACCCGGACGCCGCGGCGCCCGAACTTGTCCTCATACGCCGGGCCGATCCCCCGCCCAGTGGTCCCGATCTTCTGGCTCGACTCGTTGGCCTGGTCGAGGAGCTTGTGGTACGGCAGCACCAGGTGGGCCCGCTCCGACACCCGCACCCGCCCCGCCGTGTCGACGCCCTTGGCGGTGAGCCCGTCCAGCTCGGCGAAGAACTGCTCCGGGTCGAGCACCACGCCGTTCCCCACGACGCAGGTCACCCCCGCGTGCAGCACCCCGGAGGGGATCTGCTGGAGGATGAACTGCTCCTCCCCGATCACCACCGTGTGCCCCGCGTTGGCCCCGCCCTGGTAGCGGACGACGACGTCGGCCCGCTCGGCGAGCACGTCGACGAGCTTGCCCTTGCCCTCGTCGCCCCACTGGGCGCCGACGACCACCACGCAATGATGCTTCGGATCGAACATCCTGGCCCGCCTCCAACAAAAAAGGGCCCCGACGGGGCCCGTGGATCCTTGGGTGAAAGCTACGCGGGGCGCCGCGACCGGTCAATCAGGCCGGCGCCCCCGCCCCGGCGGGCAACGAGCCGGGCTCGGTGAGCGCCGCCCGGGCCGTCTCGATGGCCACCAGCTCGCGCTCCACCAGGTCGTCCAGGTGCTGGCCGAAGGTCTGCATCCCGTGCTCGTCCCGGCCCCGGATCATCTCGACCTTGAGGTCGTCGATCCGCACCGGGTCGCGCAGGACCTCCCGGATCCGCGGCGTGCAGACCATCACCTCCACCGCCGCCACCCGGCCGGTGCCGTCCTTCTTCGGCAGGAGCCGCTGCGCCACCACCGCCCGGAGCGCCTCGGAGAGCCGCACCCGGCCGATCTCGCGCTCCTCCGGCGGGAAGAGCGAGAGGAGCCGCTTGACCGTCGAGGTCACGTCCGGCGTCGGCATCACCGACACCACCAGGTGCCCCTCCTCGGCCCCCTTGAGCGCCAGGTCCATGATCTCGGTGTCGCGGATGTCGCCGATCACGAGGACGTCGGGGTCCTGCCGGAGCGCCGCCCGGAGCCCCACCGCGAACGTCTCGGTGTCGACCCCGATCTCGCGCTGGGTCACCGAGCAGTTGATGTCCCGGTGGAGGTACTCGATCGGGTTCTCGAGCGTCACCACGTGTTTCTGCAGCGTCTGGTTGATGTGGTGCACCATCGCCGCCACGGTCGATGTCTTGCCGCTCCCGGTGACCCCCGTGACGAAGACGAGCCCCCGGTCGGACTCGGAGAGCTGGCGCACCACGTCCGGGAGCCCGAGGCCCTCGAATGTGGGCAGCGCAAAGGGGATGACCCGCATCACGACCATGAACGACGACCGCTGCCGGAGGATGTTGACCCGAAAGCGCCCCACGCCGGGCATCCCCCACGAGCAGTCGTAGTCCCGGAGCTCGTCGAGCGCGTTCCGCTCGGCGTCGCCCGGCAGGAGCTTGAGCGCGATGGCGCGCGTCTGTGCCGGCGTCAGGCGCTGCTTGGTGAGCGGCACCAGCGTCCCGTGCACCCGCGCCCGCACGACGTCGCCGGCCTTGATATGGAGGTCGGAGGCCCCGCGCTCGACGGCGGCCTTGATGATCTTCTCGATCCCGGTGCTCGTGCCCTGCGCCTGCGTCGGATCCGTCATGTGCCCCTCAGCGCCGCTCCCGGCGGCAGGAATCCCATCCGATCCTTCACCTCGCGGAGCGTCGCGGCCGCGCGCTCCCGCGCCACGTCCGCACCAGCCACCAGCACGCGGTCGACGGCGCCGGGATCGGCCGCGAGCGCGGCGGCCCGCTCCCGCATCGGCGCCAGAGTCCGGCCGATGTTGTCCGTCAGCACCCGCTTGCAGTCGACGCAGCCCCACTTGGCGCCGCGGCAGTTGACCGCCACCTCTGCCACCGTCTCAGGCGGGGAGAAATGCTTGTGGAGCGCGTACACGTTGCAGATGTCCGGGTTGCCCGGGTCGTGCCTCGTGACGCGCGCCGGGTCCGTCACCGCCTGGCGGACCTTCTGCCAGATCTCCTCCGGCGGGTCGAGGAGCCCCACGGTGTTGCCGAGGCTCTTCGACATCTTGGCCTGGCCGTCGAGCCCGAGGATCCGGCGGGCCCCGCCCAGGATCGGCTGCGGCTCCGGGAAGAAGTCGGCGCCCCCGCCGAACGCGGCATTCCATTTCCGGCAGATCTCGCGCGCCAGCTCGAGGTGCTGCACCTGGTCATCGCCCACCGGCACCAGGTCGGCACGGTAGAGCAGCACGTCGGCCGCCATCAGCACCGGGTACACGAGGAGGCCGGCCGGCACGCTCTCGAACCGCTGCGCCTTATCCTTGAACTGCGTCATCCGCTCGAGCTCGCCCAAGGGGGTGAGCGTCGTGAGCAGCCACTGGAGCTCGCTGTGCTCCGGCACGTGCGACTGCACGAAGAGCACCGCCCGGGCCGGGTCTACCCCGGCCGCCAGGATGCCGAGGGCCATTTCCCGGGTGCGCTCGGTCAGGGTTGCCGCTTCATACGTGCCGGTGATAGCGTGCAGGTCCACGACCGCGAACATGCAATCGTAGCGCTGCTGCAGCTCGACCCAGTTCTTGATGGCGCCGAGCCAGTTGCCGATGTGGAGCTCGCCCGAAGGCTGGATCCCTGAAAAGACGCGGGGCATCGGCGCAACATACCGTGCCCGGGCCGGAGTCGCAAGATGTTATCCTATCAGCACTTAGTGGACACCGCTCGGGCCGCGGCGGACGCTGCCGCCCGCTTCCTGCGTAGCACCCTCCCCCCCGATCCCTCGGCTTGGGAGGCCAAGTCCCCCCGCGATTTCGTCACGGCGGTGGACCGCGGCGCGGAGGAGATGATCCGCGAGGCGCTCTTCCGGGCCGAACCCGGGAGCCGCATCCTGGGCGAGGAGTTCTCACCCGATGAGCGCGGCACGGGGCTCCTCTGGATCGTCGATCCCCTCGACGGCACGACCAACTTCCTCCACGGGGTCCCCGCCTGGGCGGTGTCGATCGGCATCGCGGTCGACGGTGCGCTGGTCGGCGGCGTGGTGCACGACGTGCCGCACGGCGTCGTCTCCCACGCAAGCCTCGGTGCGGGCGCGTGGCAGGGCACCCGCCGGCTCACGGTCTCCGGCATCCGCGACCCCGGCCAGGCGCTCATCGGCACCGGATTCCCGTTCAAGGACCTGGCCGATGCCGACCGGTACCTGGCCCAATTCCGGCGGGTGATGGCCGCCACCAGCGGCATCCGCCGTCACGGCGCCGCGTCGCTCGACCTGGTGAGCGTGGCGAGCGGCGCATTCGACGGATTCTGGGAACTGTCGCTCGCGCCGTGGGACGTCGCCGCGGGCTCGGTCATCATCCGCGAGGCGGGTGGCAGGGTGACGGGATTCGACGGGACCGACCGCGGCATCGGCCACGGCCCGGTGGTGGCAGGCAACCCCTGGATCCACGAATGGCTCGTCACCACCCTCCGCGATTGATCGGCCTGGCCCTCAGCGCCGCCCTGGCGCTTGGTGCCACCCTCCCCCTCCGGGCCCAGGGCGCCACGATCGTTGCCGGGCTCGAGTCGTTCCGCGATTCGGTCGCCACCGTGTCCGACACCGCGGGGCTCCGCCGCATCGACCGGGCGCTCGACCGGACCTCCGCAGGTTCGCCGATCGACGCACTCCGTAGCGCGATCATCGCGCTGCGACTCGGGTCGATGGGCGATCTCAGCCGTGCCCTGGCGACCTGCCGGGCCGTCGCGCGGGCTCGACCCGACTGGGCTTATCCCTGGTACTGCGTGGGGCTCGCGGCAGGGGCCCGCGGGAAGGACACCGCCGCCGAGCCGCTCAATCTCGGACTGGCCCCTGGCCGGGGAGACATCGAACGGAGCGCCGACGCCTTCCTGGCCGCTATCCGGGCAGCGCCGAAGTTCGTGCCGGCGGCCGAGGCACTCGCGGAGCTGGTGCTGGAGCCGAGCGAGGCCGACCGGCGGGCCGAGGCACTCACCGCCATCCGGGCGTCCGCTCCGGCGAGTCCGACGACCCCGCCCATCCTGCTGCTCCTTCGCGGCCGGCTGGAACGCCTCGTGGGCGACCCCGACTCCTCCCTCGCCGCCTTTCGCGCCTACGACGCCGGCGGCGGCGACCACGCCCTCGCGCTGCTGGAGGAAGCGCGCACCGGCCTTGCCCGACCCGCGCCCCAGCCCGACGCCGACTCCGTCTATTACGCCGGGGCCGCCATCGACGACAGCATGGCGGTCGCGGGGTACCGCCACGACCTTCGCTTCCTGGCTCCGGACTCCGCCCTGCGCGGATTCGACGCCGCCCGCGGTGAGGGCCGCGCATCGTGGCTCCGCCGGTTCTGGGAGGCCCGCGACCTGGTGGACCTGCAGCCGGCCGGGACGCGCCTCGCAGCGCACTACCGGCGCCTGGTCTATGCCGAGCAGCGTTACACCCGCCTCAACGGCCGCCGCCTCGGCTGGTGCGATCCGGGCCGCGGCTATGACTCCGGCCTGCCGGACCTCGATGATCGCGGGGTGGTCTACATGCGCTACGGCCCGCCGACGATGCGGGTGACGACGCCGGTCTGGGGGATGATGCCGGCGGAGTCGTGGCGCTATGATCTCCCCGGCGCCGACACTGTGGTCGTGCATTTCCTCGACCTCCACAACGTGCACGACTACCGGCTCGCGCCCACGGTGCTGTCCCTGGCGACCGTTCCGGGGTGCCGCCGGCACACCGACGCCGCGCCACTGGCGGTGATGGAGTCCCGCGCCGGGCTGTTGCCGGACTACGACCGCTGGCTCTCGGGCACCGACCTTGAGCGGGCCCGGCTCGGGCGCCGGGACTTCCAGCGGGGCGAGGCCACGATCCCACGCGTCACCACGACGGACGTCGACCCCCTGCGCTTTGCCCGCGAGCTGGATGGCGCCGGCCGGGTCAGCGTGCTCGGCGCCGCCGATTCGGGCGCGCTCGCCCACTTCGCGTTCGCTGCGTTCGTCCCCGAGAGCCTCTCCGCGCGGGTGGGTGGCCGGCCCGGGGTGCGCCTGGTGGCGATGCGGCGGGGAGGCCACCTGGATGGCTGGCGGGGAACGCCGGCCGGCACCCGCCTGGTGCCGGGAGACTCGGGATGGTGGCTGATCGGCCACGTCGCGCTCCCGGTGCGCGTGGGCGTGACGCACCTCCGCCTCGCGGTCCTCGCCGGGGACAGCATCGGCGCCGTCATCGGCTGGGACAGCGTGGCGGTGGCGGACGTGCGGACCGGGCCCGGGCTGGGCCCCCTCATCGTGGGGGCCAGGTCAAGCGGGATCCCCTGGGTGTCCGATGCCGGCGACACGGCGTTCTTCTCGCCGTTCCGGACCGTCCGCCGGGACGATCCGCTCGAGGTATACGCCGAGCTGACCGGCGCGCGCCCGAGCGCCCCCTACGAGGCGACGCTCGTGATGCCCCCGACGGGCCGGGGCCTGGCGCGGCGGCTCCGCGGCGGCGCGCCGCCGCGGGGCAC
>DASYXP010000052.1:0-4864 GCA_035934835.1 Gemmatimonadales bacterium
CGGAGCGACCGCACCCCGTGGTGGCAGACCGTCACGACCTCGCGGCGGGCGTCGAGCTCGGCCATCCGGGCCGGGATCTCGCGCAGGGGAAGGTGCGCGGCACCGTCGAGGCGGGCGAGCTCCAGCTCCCAAGGCTCCCGGACGTCCACCACGAGGGGCGGCGTGGCGCCGCGGAGCGCTGCCGCGAGTTCGGCCGGCGTGATCTCCCGCATCGCATTCGCTCCTTCGGGGGTGAATCCGCAGAACGCTTCATAGTCGATCAACTCGGTCACGGTCGGATGGTCGCCGCAGACCGGGCATGCGGGGTCGCGCGAGAGGGCAAGCTCCCGGAAGTCGAGCGTGAGCGCATCGAACCGGAGGAGCCGCCCGGTGAGCGGCGTGCCGGCGCCGACGATCAGCTTGATCGCCTCCAGGGCCTGCAGGCACCCGACGATCCCCGGCAGCACGCCCACCACGCCACCCTCGGCGCAGTTGGGCACCAGTCCCGGAGGGGGCGGATCCGCGAAGAGGCAACGATAGCAGGGGCCCGCCGGCGGATGGAACACCGACACCTGGCCCTCCCACCGGAAGATGCTCCCGTACACGAGCGGCTTCCCTTCCAGCACGCAGGCGTCGTTCACGAGGTAGCGCGTCGGGAAGTTGTCGGAGCCGTCGAGCACGAGGTCGTACCGGCGCACGATCTCGCGTGCGTTGGCGGAGGTGAGCCGGGCGTCGATGGGCTCGAGCGTGACGTGGGGGTTCAGGTCGGCCAGCCGGGCCGCGGCTGATTCGAGCTTGGCCCGCCCGACCGCGGCGGTGCCGTGGAGGACCTGCCGCTGGAGGTTGCTCAGGTCGACCGTGTCGAACTCCACCAGGCCGATCGTCCCGACACCCGCCGCCGCCAGGTAGAGCGCCGCCGGCGACCCGAGCCCGCCGGCGCCGACCAGCAGCACGCGGGCCTCGGCGAGCTTCCGCTGCCCCGCCAGGCCGATCTCGGGCAGCACCAGGTGGCGGGAGTAGCGCAGGAGTTCGGCGTGGGAGAGGTCTCGCGTTCCGGGATCAGGCATGAAGCTCCTCCATGCGAACGCGCCCGACCGAGCGAGCGGTCGGGCGCGTCCCCTGGCGGCCGGTCATCCCTGCGACGGCGAGATGCCGACGAGCTCGACCAGCGCAGGCTCCTGCTTCATCAGGTCGGCCAGGGTGATCCCCTCGAGCAGGTCGTCCACCCGCCGCTGGAGCGCCTGCCACACCGGGCGGATGCTGCACGCCGAGGTCGTGTTGCAGCGCTCGGAATCGACCGGATGGGCGTCGCAGTTCATCTCGAAGGTCTGGTGCTCGGATGCGGTCATCACGTCGCGCACGGAGATGCGGGAGGCGTCCCGCGCCAGGTAGTACCCGCCCCGCGCGCCGCGGACGCTCTCCACCAGGCCGGCCCGCCGGAGGCGCAGGAGGATCTGTTCGACGTAGTCGCCGGGGAGGCGCTCGACCTCGGCCAGCTCGCGCGCGGCCACGGGCGTGCCGTCCCCCGTGGCCCGCTTGGCCAGGTGGAGCGTGATGATGAGGCTGTACTCAGTCCAGGTCGTGACGCGCATGGGACGGAATATGGGACCTTGTGCCTAGGGATTCAAGAACCGGGGACAGGGTGCCGCCGCCGGGCTCATCCGCCGCCCGGGATCCCCTTGCCGCCGGGGACGCCGAGCTCGGTCATCGCGCGGAGGTCGAGCACCTCGTCGAGTTCCTTCCCCTTGAGGAGCCCCTTCTTGACGACGAGCTGCTTGACGGTGAGGCCGGTGGCGAGGGCCTCCTTGGCGAGCTTGGCCGACTCGGCATAGCCGATCTTCGGCGCCAGCGCGGTGACGAGCGCCGGGCTCCGTTCCAGCCAGTGCTCGCACTGGGCCGCATCCGCCTCGATGCCGGCGATGCACCGCTCGGCGAACACCGTCACGGCGTTGGTGACGATCTGCATCGCGAAGACGATGTTGTGGGTGATGACCGGCATCATCACGTTGAGCTCGAGCTGCCCGGCCTCCGCCGCGAGCGCCACGGTGGTGTCGAGCCCGAGCGCCTGGTAGCAGACCTGGTTGACCATCTCGGCGATCGACGGGTTGACCTTGCCCGGCATGATGCTCGAGCCGGGCTGGACCGCCGGCAGGAGGATCTCCGCCAGGCCGGTCCGCGGGCCCGAAGCGAGGAGCCGGATGTCGTTGGCGATCTTGTTGAGGTCGAGCACGAAGGCCCGGAGCGCGCCGCTGAACGAGGCGATGTCGCCCATCGACTGCATCAGCTGGATCCGGTCATCGGCCACCTCGAGGTCGAGCCCGGTGCCCGCGCGCAGGTGCTTGACCATCAGCGCCGGGTACTGCGGTTCGGCGTTGATCCCGGTGCCGACGGCGGTGCCGCCGATGTTCATCGCCCGGAGCCAGCGGGCGGCCTCAGCGAGCTTGGCCCGGTGCCGCAGCACCGTGTGGCCGTACGCCGTGAACTCCTGGCCGAGCCGGATGGGCGTCGCGTCCTGGAGGTGGGTGCGGCCCGACTTGATGATGCCATCGAAGGCCTGGCCCTTGGCGAGGAACGCCGCGCCGAGCCCGTCGAGCGCCGTGAGGAGGCGCGGCAGGCTCGCCAGGGTGGCCAGGCGCATCGCGGTCGGGATCACGTCGTTGGTGCTCTGCGCCATGTTGACGTGGTCGTTCGGGTGCACCGGCGCGTAGGCACCGCGGGGCGCGCCGAGGATCTCGTTGGCGCGGTTCGCGAGCACCTCGTTGCAGTTCATGTTGTGGCTGGTGCCGGCGCCGGCCTGGTAGACGTCGACGATGAACTGGTCGCGGTGCTGGCCGCCGAGCACCTCGTCGGCCGCGCGGACGATGGCGTCGGCCAGGCGGGCCTCGAGCCGGCCGGTCTCCTTGTGGGTCAGCGCCGCGGCCTTCTTGATCCACACCACCGCGTCGACGAACAGCGGCAGCGGGCGGAGGCCGGAGATGGGGAAGTTCTCGCTGGCGCGGAGGGTCTGGATGCCGTAGAGGGCGTCGGCGGGGACGGGCTTTTCGCCGAGCGGGTCCTTCTCGATGCGGGTCGCCATGGGCTTCAGGTCACGGTTCGAGGTGCGCGGGGACCAGGGCCCCGCCAGGCGGACGGAAATAAGGTAACACCGACGCCGGCCCCCTATTCGGGCGGATGGGGCCGGCGGCGGAGGAACCACAGGCGGATGGCCTGCCAGCCATAGATCCGGGCGGCGAGCCCGAGCCCGAGGATCACGCCGATGGCGGAGGTGTAGAAGCGCCACCAGAAGAGGAGTGCGGTGCCCTCATCGCCGAGCGAGCCGGCCGCTCCGGCCAGGAACCCGAGCTCGACCGCCCCGGCGCCGGAGGGCGTGGGCAGCACCATCTGGCTGTAAAGGAGCGCGAACGAGCCGAGGAAGAGCGGCCCGAGCGGCGGCGGCGTGGGAAGCGTGAGCGCGAGCACCGGAAGGATGGCCACCCGCGACGCCACGTTCACGACCGAGAGCGGCTGGCTGAGGGCGATGGGCCAGTACGGCATCCGGCGCCAGTGCACCAGCATCCGTTGCCACGACCGCTGGATCCGGGTCGGCGCCGACACCCGCATCCACCGGCGGACCAGCCACCAGACGAGGAGGCTCACCACCGCCACCACCACGAACCAGGGCCACATCCCGTGCGCGTGGCGCGCGATCCCGGGTTCGGCGGTCTGCCACCATTCCGGCGCGTAGCGCCAAACGAGGAACGCGCCGCCCACGATGATCATCGGCCAGCCAAGCAGCGCCTCGACGCTGATCGCGACGATGGCCGCCTCGGTGCTGATGCGGTAGCGGAGGATCCCCGCGAGCCGCGCCGGTTCCCCGCCCAGGCGCGCCGGGGTGAGGGAACAGGCCGCGTCGCCAAAGGCGTTCACGACGATCCCTTCGCCCACCGAAAGCGGCGAGCCGATCGAATCGCAGAAGAACTTGAGCCGGAGCGACCGCGCGACGATGTCCGCGACCACCAGGCCGATGCAGATGGCGTGCGCGGTGAGGGGATCGAGGTGCATCAGGCGGTGAACTCCGCATAGCGGGCGATCGGGTGCGCGCCCGGCCACAGGTCGAGGGCACGCTCGACCGACCTGGCGGTGGCCGGGTGCCGGAGGTCGGCGGGGTGGAGCGCCAGCCGGATGATGGGCGCACCGCGCTGCAGGCGCCAGCGCGCGGCCGCCACCAGCGCCGATCCCCGGGCGCGGAGCGGCGTCCGCCCGCTCCAGCGAAGCGCCGGCGCACGGAGCCGGCGGCCCGAGGGATGGATCCGGAGCCCGTCCTCGTCCTCGGAGAACCGGAGGCCGAGGTCGGACGCGGCCCGGTGCGTCCCCTCCCGACTGAGCCACGCGGGCGGGATGAACCCGGACGGCTCGAGGCCGAGCGTCGTGAGCCGTCCGACGCCGCGCGCGATCCGCTCGCGCGCCGCCGCGTGGTCGAGGGTGAGGAACTCCCCCTCGCGTGCGGTGCGGCCCCACGCGCGCAGCGAGTCGGCCGCCCCGCGGCGCAGGCCGACCTCGTCGTGGCGCTCGCCGTGGAGGATCACCTCGGCGCCCTCGGCGACCCGGCCGCGGACCCAGTCGACGAAGGCCGGGTGGCGTTCGAGCGGCCACTCGCCGTGCCAATCGGGGACCACCAGGAGCGCGGGCTCCGCACCGATCCGTGCGCACATCGCGTGCAACGCCCGCACCTCGGCCTCGAACGCCGGGGTGACGTCGTGGATGGACAAGAGCAGCGTCATCGCTCCAGCATCCTCCGGTATTCGGCGAAGATCGCGTCGAGCGCGCGGGGCCATGCGTGGTGCTCCTCCGCGTACGCGCGGCCCACACGGCCGAGCGCGGGCAGGTCGCCGCCGAAGAGCGTGAT
>DASYXP010000068.1:0-8257 GCA_035934835.1 Gemmatimonadales bacterium
GGGAGCCTGCCGGTGACCGAGGCGGCCACCGCCCAGGTCATCTCGCTGCCGATCTATCCCGAGCTCTCCGAGGCGCAGCAGGACCAGGTGGTCGCGGCGATCCGCGGGTTCTCCGCGTGACCCATGTCGCGGTCGTGGGCAGCGGGTACGTCGGGCTGGTGGCCGGGGCTTGCTTTGCGGAGACCGGCAACGACGTGGTCTGCGCCGACATCGACCGCGGGAAGATCGACCGGCTCGTGGCCAACGACATCCCGATCTACGAGCCGGGGCTGGAGGAACTGGTGCGGCGCAACCAGGCCGAGGGCCGGCTCCGGTTCACGAGCGACGTGGGCGGCGCGGTCGAGGCCGCCCAGGTCGTGTTCATCGCCGTCGGCACGCCGCCCGGCGAGGACGGCTCCGCCGACCTCAAGCACGTGCTCGCGGTGGCGCGCACGATCGGCCGGCACATGCGCGCTCCCAAGGTCGTGGTCACCAAGTCGACGGTGCCGGTCGGCACGGCCGCCAAGGTGCGCGCCGCCATTGCGGCCGAGACCACGACGCCCTTTGCGGTCTGTTCCAACCCCGAGTTCTTGAAGGAAGGGGCCGCGATCGACGACTTCATGAAGCCCGACCGTGTGATCATCGGCGTCGAGGATGCCGACTCCCGCGCGGTCCTGACCGAGCTGTATGCGCCCTTCGTGCGCTCGGGGAACCCGATCCTCTTCATGGACATCGCCTCGGCGGAGGTCACCAAGTACGCCGCCAACGCGATGCTGGCCACGCGGATCTCGTTCATGAACCAGGTGGCGGAGTTCTGCGAGCGGGTGGGCGCGGACGTGGACCTGGTGCGGAAGGGGATCGGCTCTGACCGCCGGATCGGCCCGGCGTTCCTCTTCCCGGGGCCGGGGTACGGCGGGTCCTGCTTCCCGAAGGACGTGCAGGCGCTGATCCGTTCAGGCCAGGAGCAGGGCGCCCGATTCGACCTGCTCGAGGCGGTCGAGGCGGTGAACACACGCCAGAAGCTCCGCCTGCTGGCCAAGGCCGCGGCGGCGCTCGGGTCGCTGCAGGGGAAGACGGTGGGCGTCTGGGGACTCGCCTTCAAGGCCGAGACCGACGACATGCGGGAGAGCCCCGCCATCCCGCTGATCGAAGGGCTGCTCGCCGCCGGGGCGAAGGTGCAGGCGCACGATCCCAAGGCGCACCAGACCGCGCGGGCGGTCTTCGGCGACCGGATCGGGTTCGCGTCCGACCCGTACGCCGCCGTCCAGGGCGCCGACGCGCTCTGTGTCGTGACCGAGTGGCTGGTCTACCGCACCCCGGACTTCGAGCGGCTCAAGCGCGCGATGCGGCGGCCGGTGGTCCTCGACGGCCGGAACCTATTCGACCCGGCACGGATGGCGGCGCTCGGGTTCGAGTATCACGGCATGGGGCGGAGGCGGGCGTGAGGGTGCTCATCACCGGCGCCGCCGGGTTCCTCGGGTCGCACCTGACCGACCGCTTCCTGGCCGAGGGCCACGAGGTGATCGGGATGGACAATCTCCTCACCGGCTCGATGGATAACCTGGCCCACCTGGCGGGTGATGCACGGTTCAAGTTCATCCGCCACGACGTGACGGAGTTCATGTACGTCGAGGGGAAGCTCGACGGCGTGCTCCACTTCGCCTCGCCGGCGAGCCCGGTGGACTACCTCGAGTTCCCGATCCAGACGCTCAAGGTCGGGTCGCTGGGCACGCACAAGGCGCTGGGGCTCGCCAAGGCCAAGGGCGCCCGGTTCTTCCTGGCGTCCACCTCCGAGGTCTACGGCGACCCGCAGGTGCATCCGCAGCCGGAGACGTACTGGGGCCACGTGAACCCGGTCGGCCCCCGCGGCGTGTACGACGAGGCCAAGCGCTTCGCGGAGGCGCTCACGATGGCCTACCACCGTTACCACGCCGTCGACACCCGCATCATCCGTATCTTCAACACCTACGGCCCGCGGATGCGGGCGCGCGACGGCCGGGTGGTGTCGAACTTCATCGTCCAGGCCCTCAAGGGCGAGCCGCTCACGGTGTATGGCGCCGGCCTGCAGACCCGGTCGTTCTGCTACGTTTCAGACCTGGTGGACGGGATCTACCGGCTGTTCCAGAGCGGGCGGACCGACCCGACCAACGTCGGCAACCCAGCGGAATTCACGGTGCGGCAGCTGGCTGAGCTGGTGCTCCGCTCGACCGGGTCCGCGTCCCCCATCGTCGAGCGCCCGCTGCCCACGGACGACCCGAAGGTCCGCCAGCCCGACATCACCGTGGCGCGCACCGTCCTGGGCTGGGAGCCCAAGGTGCCGCTCGAGGAAGGCCTCACGCGCACGATCGCCCATTTTCGGAGCCGCCTGGCGTGACCCCTGACACGAACCCCGAGCGGCTGGTGCGCGAGGCCCGGGAGCGCTTCGCGCTCCAGGACTACTACGGGGCGGTGCACCTCCTGGAGGACGTCCTGGCGACCGGCCGGGCGTTCGCGGATGCGCACCACCTGCTCGGGCTCTCGCTGTCGCTCCTGGGCCAGCCGGAGCGCGCGCTCGCCGCGTTCGACCGCGCGCTGGAACTCAACCCGCGCTACCTCGAGGCGATCATCCATCGCGGGCTCGTCCTGACCCAGCTCGGGCGGGAGGAGGAGGCGGAGGAGTGCTTCCGGCGGGCCGCCGCACAGGAGGGCGCCACGCCGGGCCGCTTCACCCCGCACGTGGCGGCCAAGCTCGCCAATCAGCACGCGGCGCTGGGCGAGGCGTATGCCGAGATCGGCGCGTTGGCGGAGGCCATCGACCAGTACCGCCGCGCCGCGGTCCTGGGGCCGGCCTTCGCCGACCTCCGCTACCGGCTGGCCCGGCTCCTGCTCGAGGCCAACAATCCCCTCGAGGCGCGCGACGAGCTGGAGCGCGTGCTCGCGGCGCGGCCGGGGTTCATCGACGCGCAGGCATCGCTCGGGCTGGCCCACTACCTCTCGGGCGATGCGCAGGCCGCCCGCGACGTGTGGCGCGCCTGCCTCGAGCGCCAGCCGGAGAATGCGCGGGTCGAGGCCTACCTTTCGATGCTCGACCGCGCCGTCGAATGAGGCGCCTCGCGTACGCGCTGCTGGCGCTCGCCGTCGCCTGCAATCCGGGCGGCACCGACCACGAGCGCCTGGGCGATGCCGCCATGGAGAAGGGCGACGCGTCGGCGGCGCTTGCCGAGTACGAGGCGGCGCTGGCGGCCCGGCCGAGCGCGCGGGTGTACGCCAAGGAGGCGGCGGCCGCGCTCCGCGCCCACAGCCTGCGCGAGGCGGCCGAGGCGTACCGCGACCTGGTGGCGGATGATCCGTCGCGCCTGGACGAGGCCGCCATCGGGCTCGACCTGGTCGCCGCGGCGGCGGAACGGACCACCGACCCGACCGCGCTCTACGCTGCACTTAGCGCGCTGCACGACATCGCCCCCGACCGCCTGGCCGGGCGGCACGCCCTGGCGCTCTGGCGGATGGGCGGCCTCGATCCGCAGGAGGCCCAGATGGTCCTCCCGTTCGCGGCGGCCGCGGCGCCGGATGCCGGGGTCGCCGATTCGGTGCTGACGGCGTACGGGGAGGCGCTCGCGGCCACCACCGCCTGCGACCAGGCGATGGACGCGTTCCAGGCGGTCCGGCGGCGGAGCCACATGGCCGGCCTCCTGGCCCGGGCCGATTCGGGGATCGCCAGCTGCGGCCTCCAGCTGGGCGAGCAGGCGATGACGGTCGCCCAGCCGTGGGTGGCCGAGAAGTGGTTCCTCGCGGTGGTCGCGGCGGACTCGACCGGGCGCGCCGGCCGCCGCGCCCGGCTCGGGCTCGGCGACCTCCGTCTCGCCGAGGGGGACGTACTCGGCGCGGCGCTCGCCTATCAGCAGGTCGTCGCCACCGGTGCCAGCGGAGATTCGCTCAGCCAGCGCGCCAGCCAGAAACTCAACGCCCTCGCCGGCGCGCCCGGCGATTCGGGCCCTGCGAAGAAGCCATGAACCGCACCTTCCTGACGACGATCGCCCTCCTTGCCGCCCTGGGCTGCGGCCCGGCGGTCAACTCCCGCGGCGGCGCCAACCAGCCCACCCCCGTCCAGCTCGCATCGGCCTCCGCCGGCCAGGTGGACAGCCTCTGGCTCAAGGCCGACGGGCTCTTCCGCCACGGCAAGTGGAGCGACGCACAGGCCGAGCTCGAGCGGCTCAACCTCGAGTTCGCCCCCGGCGACCCGCGGATCGCGCGGGCGCGATTCGAGCTCGCCGAGTGCTACCTGGAGTCGAAGAGCCACCTGCAGGCGGTGCGCGAGTTCCGCCGCGTCTCCGACGACCTGCCCGGCGATGACCTCGCGCCGGAGGCGCTGCTCCGCGCCGGCGATGCGTACGCCGAGCTGTGGCGCCGGCCCGAGCTCGACCCGACCTACGCCCAGACCGCCATCCAGACCTATCGCGAGCTGCAGACCCGGTATCCCGGCACCTCGGCCGCGCGGCGCTCGGTGGCGCGGATCGCGGGCCTGGAGGACCTGCTGGCGCTCAAGCAGTACAAGTCGGGGATGTACTACTTCAAGTACAAGGCGTACGACTCGGCGATCATCTACTTCAAGGACCTGGCGGCGACGTACCCGCGGGCGCCGATCACCCCCACCGCGCTCGTCCAGCTGGTCGGCATCTACAAGATCCTGGGCTACCAGGAGGACGTGAACGACACCTGCGGCTACCTGCAGCGCACGAACCCCGGTGCGGCCGGCGTGGCCGATGCGTGCACCGGGCCGCCGCCGCCGCCGCCGCCGGCCGCGCCTTCGGCCCGTGGCTGACGGGCCCGTCGGGCTCTTCGGTGGGTCGTTCGACCCGGTCCACCACGGTCACCTGATCGTCGCGCGGTCCGCGCTGGAGCAGCTGGCGCTGGCGGAGGTGTGGTTCATCCCGGCGCGCGAGCAGCCGTTCAAGCGGGGACAGCACCAGGCGCCGGCCGCCGACCGCCTCGAGATGCTGCACCTGGCCACCGCCGGCGAGGCCGGGTTCCGGGTGGACGGGCTGGAGCTGGAGCGGCCGGGGCCATCGTACACGGTGGACACGCTCCGTGAGCTCGCCGCGCGGGAACCGGCGCGGCGGTTTATCCTTCTCCTCGGTGCCGACGCCGCGCGCGAGGTCTCCTCGTGGCACGAGGCGGCTGCCATCCCGGGGCTGGCCGACGTGGCGGTGCTGGTCCGGGGCGGGGAAGGGGCGCCGGCTGTCGCGCCGGGGTCCCGGCTGGTGCCGGTCCCTTCGATCGAGATATCAGCCACCGAGGTCCGGCGGCGGGTCGCCGCCGGACTTTCCATTCGTTACTGGGTGCCCGATGCCGTGGCCGGCCACATCGCCGCGCGCGGGCTGTATCGCACGGAAGAGCCATGATCGATCGTCTGCTCACTGCGGTCTTCGGCAGCCGCTTCCAGCGGGAACAGAAGCGGATCCGCCCCATCGTCTCGGCCATCCACGCGGCCGAGGCGCGCCTGAAGGACCTTCCCGACGCCGCGATCCAGGCGGAGACGCCGCGCTTCCGCGCGCAGATCGGCGAGCGGACCGGCGCCTTGCGGGCGGAGGTGGAGCGGCTCAAGGCGGCCAAGCACGCCTGTCCGGACCCGAGCGAGCGGCTGGCGCTCGACGAGCAGCTGGGCAAGGCGGAGGACGCCCACCGGAAGGCCCTCGCGGCGGCGCTCGACGAGGTCCTGCCGGAGGCGTTCGCCGTCGTGCGCGAAGCGTCGCGCCGCCTGGCCGGCTCGAAGGTGATGGTGACCGGGCGGGAACAGGCGTGGGACATGGTGCCGTACGACGTGCAGCTCATCGGCGGCATCGTGCTGCACCAGGGGAAGATCGCCGAGATGGCCACCGGCGAGGGCAAGACCCTCGTGGCGACCCTCCCGGTGTACCTGAACGCGCTCACCGGGCGGGGCGTGCACGTCGTCACCGTCAACAACTACCTGGCCCGGCGCGACTCGCAGTGGATGGGGCACCTCTACGGGTGGCTGGGCCTGACGGTCGGGTGCCTCGACGACACCGAACCCGGGACGCCGGAGCGGCGGGCGGCGTACCTGGCCGACATCACCTACGGCACCAACAACGAATTCGGCTTCGATTACCTCCGGGACAACATGGTGTTCCACCTGGACCAGCGGGTCCAGCGGGAGCACGTCTACGCCATCATCGACGAGGTGGATTCGATCCTCGTCGACGAGGCGCGCACGCCGCTCATCATCTCGGGGCCGGTGGGCCACGAGGAGAATGACGCCTACGCCCAGTTCAACCGCCAGGTGCTGGAGCTGGTGCGCCGGCAGAGCGCGGTGACCAGCGAGCTCGTGGCCGAGGGCGAGGCGCTGCTGCAGGACCCCAAGCGCCAGCGCGACGCCGGCATCAAGCTCTTCCAGGCGCAGCTCGGCACGCCCAAGAACAAGAAGCTCGCCAAGCTCCTCAATGAGACCGGCGTCAAGCAGCTGGTGCAGAAGGCCGAGCTCGAGTCCATCGCCGACAAGAAGCTGCCGGCGCGCCAGCGGATCATGGGCGACCTCGAGGAGCCGCTCTTCTTCGTGCTCGACGAGAAGGGCCACGCGGTCCACCTGACCGACAAGGGCGCCGCCGCGCTCTCGCCCAACGAGCCGACGCTCTTCGTGGTGCCGGACATCTCCGAGGCGTTCGCCGCGATCGAGAAGGACCCCGACCTGACGCCGGCCGAGCGGGTCGAGAAGCGCCGCGCCCTCGAGGCGGATTACGCCCGGAAGAACGAGAAGCTCCACATCATCCACAAGCTGCTGCAGGCCCACGCGCTCTACGAGCGCGAGGTCGATTACCTGGTGCAGGAGGGCCAGGTGGTGATCGTCGACGAGTTCACCGGCCGCACGATGCCGGGCCGGCGCTGGGCCGACGGCCTGCACCAGGCGGTGGAGGCCAAGGAGGGGGTGCAGGTGAAGGGGGAGACCCAGACCCTCGCCACCGTGACCATCCAGAACTACTTCCGGATGTACGAGAAGCTCTCGGGCATGACCGGCACCGCCGAGACCGAGGAGACCGAGTTCTACCAGATCTACGGCCTGGAGGTGATGGTCATCCCGACCAACCGCCCGGTCCGCCGGCTGGACGAGCCCGACCGCATCTACCGCACCCGGCGGGAGAAGTACAACGCCATCATGGACGAGGTCGAGCGCCTGCACGGCGAGGGGCTCCCGGTCCTCATCGGCACGGTCAACGTCGATGTGTCGGAGACGCTGTCGCGCCAGCTCAAGCGCCGCGGCCTCCGGCACGAGGTGCTCAACGCCAAGTACCACCAGCGCGAGGCCGAGATCGTCGCCGGCGCCGGCGCCCGGAGCGCCATCACCATTGCGACCAACATGGCCGGCCGCGGCACCGACATCAAGCTCGGCGCCGAGGTCGAGAAGAACGCCGACGGCGCGGGGCTCCAGATCATCGGCACCGAGCGCCACGAGTCGCGCCGGATCGACCGGCAGCTGCGCGGGCGGTCCGGCCGCCAGGGCGATCCCGGCCGGTCGGTCTTCTTCCTGTCGCTCGAAGACGACCTCATGCGGCTCTTCGGCACCGACCGGATCGCCGCGTGGATGGACAAGAGCGGCGCCGAGGAGGGGGAGGTCATCACCGGCAAGCTGGTGACCGGCGCCATCGGCCAGGCCCAGAAGCGGGTCGAGCTGCAGAACTTCCAGGCCCGCAAGCAGCTCATCGAGTACGACGACGTGATGAACCAGCAGCGCGAGGTCATCTACTCGCAGCGGCTCTTCGCTCTCGAGCGCGGCGAGGAGCTCCGCGGCGAGGGGCTCCGGATGGTCGAGGAGGCCGTGGCGCGCTTTGCCGCCAACTGGCTCGGCGACGGCGAACCCGAGACTTGGGACCGCGCCGGGCTCAAGCAGGCGCTGATGCTCCAGTACCTGGTCCAGGCCGACCAGGTCGAGGACCCGGCCGCCGCGCGCGACCTCGACGCCATCAGCGACATCGTGCGCGCGGCCGGCCACGATGCCTTCCGGCGGAAGCTGGAGTACCTCGCCGACTTCGGGAAGCAGCACGGGGTCGACGACGTGGCCGGGCAGCTCCTCTCGCAGGTGGCGCTCACCGTGCTCGATGAGAAGTGGAAGGACCACCTCTACGACCTCGACAACCTCCGCGCCGCCATCCGCTACCGCGCGTACGGCCAGAAGGACCCGCTGGTGGAGTACAAGCACGAGGCGTACGAGATGTTCGGCGAGCTGATGAACGACATCCAGAACAGCTTCACCGAGCGCTTCCTGATGCTCCAGGTCTCGGCCACGCCGTCG
>DASYXP010000071.1:0-4910 GCA_035934835.1 Gemmatimonadales bacterium
GGCCACCGGGGTGCACCTGACGCTCAAGTTCTACGGCGAGGTGGCCGACGAGCGGATCGACGCGATCGCGGAGTCGATCGCGTTCGCGGCCGCCGGCACCGGACCCCTGGCGCTCGGGCTCACCGGCCTCGGCGCGTTCCCGACCTGGGAAAAGGCGCGCGTGGTCTGGCTTGGCGTGGAGGCGCCCCCCGCCCTCGAGTTGCTGCAGGACCGGGTCGAGCGCCACGCCGAGATGCTGGGCTTTCCCATCGAAGGCGCGACCTACCGTCCCCACCTGACGCTGGGTCGGGTGCGGGAAGGGGAGCGACTGGGACGGGGCGCCATCCGGACGCTCCAGTCCAGGTCCGTCGACGAGTCGTTCTCGGTCGGTGAGGTCGTGCTGTACCAGAGCACGTTGGGCGGGCATTCGCCGGAGTATGTGCCGGTCCGTACCTTTCCCCTGGGCGGCTGATGGGCTGCCTCAAGGGTTTGGTCAAGCTCCTCGTGGTGGCGCTGCTGGCCGCGGCCGTGGCCTTGGGATGGCACTGGCGTCACGAGTTCCGGGCGATGTGGGAATTCTGGCGGGGCGGGCACACGGAGGCGGCGCCGGCAAGCGGGCTCGCCTCGCCGGCGGCCCTTGCCGCGGCCAAGGACAAGGTGGACAGCCTCAATGGCTGGCGGGCCGACTCCGTCCAGCTGGACGCCGCCGAACTCGCGGCGCTCCTGGCCGAGGGCTTCGGGCCGATCCTGCAGAAGCACCTCGACTCGGTGCACGTGACGCTCGGCACCGGCCGGGTCGAGGTGACCGGCCGGCTCGACACCGGGGTGATCCCCAAGGCGGCACTCGGCCCGCTGGCGGGGCTCCTCCGCCAGCGCGAGTGGGTCCGGGTGGGCGGGGACGTTCGCGTGCTCGGCCCGCACTACGCCGAGTGGCAGGTGGACGGGCTGCGCATCCGAGGCGTCCGGCTCCCGGGGTCGATGGTCCAGCGGCTGGTCCAGGCCAGCCTGGGCGGCGGGGCCGATGGCGCGGTGCCGGTGGCGCTGCCGGCGGGGGTGCGGGCGCTCCGGATCACGCCGACGGCGGTCACCATCTATGGAGGCGGAAGGTGAGCGGCGAGCGCATCCTGGTGGTCGATGACGAGCCGGGCGTCCGGGAGGCGCTGAAGCAGGTGCTCGAGTACGAGGGCTACGCGGTGAAGACCGCGGCGTCAGGGGGCGAGGCGATCACCGTCTATCCCGAGTTCCGGCCCCGGCTCGTCTTCCTCGACGTCAAGATGGCCGGGCTCGACGGGCTCGACACGCTCACCCGGCTTGGCGCGCTGGAGCCGCCGGCGCCGGTGGTGATGATCTCGGGCCACGGCACCATCGCCACCGCCATCGAGGCCACGCGCCGCGGCGCATTCGACTTCCTCGAGAAGCCGCTCGACAGCGACCGGCTGCTGGTGACCGCGCGGAATGCGCTCGCCACCGCGACGCTGCGCCGGGAGAACGCCGAGCTCAAGGTGGCCGCCGACGCCCGGTACGCCATGGTCGGGTCGAGCGCCGCGCTGGAGCAGGTGCAGGGACTGATGGCCAAGGTGGCGCCGACGCCGGCGCGGGTGCTCATCACGGGGGAGAACGGCAGCGGGAAGGAGCTCGTGGCCCGGGGCATCCACCAGGGCTCCCCCCGCGCGGCCGGGCCCTTCATCGAGGTCAACTGCGCGGCGATCCCCTCGGAGCTGATCGAGAGCGAGCTCTTCGGTCACATCAAGGGGTCGTTCACCGGCGCGGTGGCCGACCGGGCAGGGAAGTTCGAGCAGGCCGATGGCGGGACCATCTTCCTCGACGAGGTCGGGGACATGGCGCTCTCCGCCCAGGCCAAGGTGCTCCGGGCGCTCCAGGAAGGGATCGTGACGCGGGTGGGCGGGGCCAAGCCGATCCAGGTGGACGTCCGCGTGCTGGCGGCCACCAACAAGCGGCTGGAGGAGGAGATCGCCGCCGGCCGGTTCCGCGAGGACCTGTTCTACCGGCTCAACGTGGTCCCGATCCACGTGCCCCCGCTGCGTGAGCGGCGCGAGGACATCCCGGTGCTGGTGCGCCACTTCGCCGTGTCGCTCGCCCGCGAGAGCGGCCTCACCGCCCGCAAGTTCGACGAGGGCGCGCTCCGCGCCCTGGAGCGGCGCGAGTGGCCGGGCAACGTGCGCGAGCTGCGCAATGCGGTCGAGCGGCTGCTGATCCTTTCCGAGGGGAAGACGGTGACCGGCGCCGACGTGGAGCGGGTGCTGGGCGCGGGCGGGCTCGGGGCACCGGATGCCGACGCCGATGCCGACGCGACCGGCGATGGCGGGGATGGCAGCTTCGAGCAGTTCAAGCTCGATGCGGAGAAGGCGTTCCTGGCGCAGAAGCTCCGGGAGCACGAGTGGAACGTGTCCGAGACGGCGCGGGCGCTCCGGATGCCACGCTCCAACCTGTACAAGAAGATCGAACGCTACGGCCTCAGCCGGGACGGATGATGGCAGACCAGCCACGCGATTGGGACAAGGAAATGGCGGCGATCGACCGCGAGATCGCCAGGCTCCCCGAGCCCAAGCCGGGGCAGCCCCCCGCGCCGCGCACCGCCGGTGCCGCGATGCCGGCGGCGCCGGCCGCCGACGCTCCCCACGCCAAGGGTGCGCGCGCCTGCCTCGGTGCGTGGATCCGCGTGCTCCTCGGCGCCGCCGTGACCGTGGCGGTCTGGTCCTGGCCGTATGGCCACCCCTGCGGCTGGTCGCTCTACGGCTATCTCGGCGCGGTGCTCGTGGTCATCGTGGCCGGGCTCTGGAACATCCTGGCCACCTGGAAGCGGCGGATGGGCGCCGCCCACGCCGTGGCGATCGGGGTGTTCCTCACCGGGCTCTTCCTGGCTGCGCAGGCGATCCTGCCCCGCGTCGGGTACGCCAAGCAGGTGCTGACCTGGATGTGCCCGTGAGCGACGCCGACGCGCTCGTGGGCCCGATCCGAGCCGTGCTGCTGCGCGACCTGGCGGCGTTCCGTCGCGAGCTCGAGGCGTATCCGGACGAGGCGTCGATCTGGAAGCTGCCGGCGGGCGTGCCCAACCCCGCCGGCACACTGGCGCTCCACGTGGCGGGGAACCTCCAGCACTTCGTGGGCGCCATCCTCGGCGGGAGCGGCTACGTGCGCGACCGCACCGCCGAATTCTCCGAGCGTGGCGTGCCCCGCGCCGAGCTGCTCCACCGGCTGGCGGCGGCCGAGGATGCGGTGCGGCGAGGGCTGGACGGCCGCGGATTGCCGGAGCAGTATCCGGGCGCGGCCGGGGGCGGCGGGATGACCGTCCGCACCGACGAATGGCTGGCCCACCTGGCCGTCCACCTCACGTATCACCTGGGCCAGGTCGATTATCATCGCCGGATGGTCACCGGCAGTTCCGCCGGCGTCGGCGCCATCGCCACCGCCGAGCTTCCCTCGGCGCGATAAGGGCCGACCGGCAGCCGCCGTCCGCGCAGGGGATGTTCGTCCCCCGCTCACCGTTCACCGTTCACCGCGTACCGTCCCCATGCCCACGTTCAAGAACTTCATCGGCGGCCGCTGGGTCGCCCCGTCGACGGCCAAGTACTTCGAGGACCGCAATCCGGCCGATGTCCGCGACCTGATCGGGAAGTTCCCCGACTCCGGCGCCCGGGACGTCGCCGAGGCGGTCAAGAGCGCCAAGCGGGGCTTCGACCTCTGGAAGCGGACGCCCGCCCCCGCCCGGGGCGACGTGCTGCGGCGCCTGGGCGACCTCCTGGTGGCCAACAAGGAGGAGCTCGCCGACGGGATGACGCGCGAGATGGGGAAGGTGCTGGCCGAGACGCGGGGGGACGTGCAGGAGGGGATCGACACCGCGTACTACGCGGCGAGCGAGGGGCGGAGGCTCTTCGGGCACACGGTGCCCTCGGAGCTCCGGGACAAGTGGGCCATGAGCTATCGCCGGCCGATCGGCGTCTGCGGGCTGGTGACGCCCTTCAACTTCCCGATGGCCATCCCGACCTGGAAGATGTTCCCGGCGCTCCTGTGCGGGAACTCGGTCATCATCAAGCCGAGCGAGGACGTGCCGCACACGGTGCACCGGCTGGTGGAGCTGGTGCTGGAGGCGGGGCTCCCGCCCGAGGTGATCCAGCTGGTGCACGGCCGCGGCGCGGCGGCGGGGAAGGCGCTCGTCGAGCATCCGGAGGTGCCGGTCATCTCGTTCACCGGCTCCACGCAGACCGGCTCCTTCATCGGCGAGACCTGCGGCCGGATGCACAAGCGCCTCTCGCTCGAGATGGGGGGCAAGAACGCAATGATCGTGATGGACGACGCCGACCTGGAGCTTGCGCTCGACGGCGTCCTCTGGGGGGCGTTCGGCACCACCGGCCAGCGCTGCACGGCCACCAGCCGGCTCATCGTGCATCGCAAGGTCCACGACCGGTTCGTGACCCGGGTGGCGGACGCCGCGGCGAAGCTGCGCCTGGGCGACGGCCGGAAGGCCGGCACCGATGTCGGCCCGCTGATCCACCAGGTGGCGCGGGAGAAGGTCGAGCGGTACGTGGACATCGGGAAGGCCGAGGGGCTTGAGCTCGTGACCGGCGGCAAGCGGCCGGCGGGGGCGGGGACGGCGGGGGGATGGTTCTACCGTCCCACGATCTTCACCGGCGCCACGTCGAAGAGCCGGCTGGCCCAGGAGGAGATCTTCGGGCCCGTGCTGACGGTGATCCCTGTCGGCTCCCTCGACGAGGCCATCCGGGTCAACAACTCGGTCAAGTACGGGCTCTCGAGCTCGCTCTACACCCGGAACGTGAACGCCGCGTTCCGCGCGCTGCAGGACCTGGACAACGGGATCACGTACATCAACGCCCCGACGATCGGTGCCGAAGCGCACCTTCCGTTCGGCGGCGTCAAGCAGACCGGCAACGGGCACCGCGAGGGGGGCTGGG
>DASYXP010000097.1:0-6766 GCA_035934835.1 Gemmatimonadales bacterium
CACCTCCTCCGGCTCATCAACGGCGTCCTCGACATGGCGAAGATGGACGCCGGCCGGATGACCCTTGAGCTCACCCGCACTGACCTGCGCGACGCCATCCGCGCCGCCGTCGTCGACACCGAGAGCCTGCGACTCGGCCGGAAGCAGGTCCACCGCTTCGAGCTCCCCGACACACCCCTCTTTGCCCTCGCCGACGCGGTCCGGGTGCAGCAGATCCTCTTCAACCTCCTCTCGAACGCGTCCAAGTTCACGCCCGAAGGAGGGGAGATCGTCCTCCGCGCCCTCGCCACCGAGGCGCCGCTTCCGATCCCGGCGGAACGGTCGGATGACCAGGTCAAGCGGATCACCCGCTCCGCCGTCTGGATCGCGGTGAGCGACAACGGCATCGGCATCAAGCCCGACGACATGTCCAAGCTCTTCGTCGAGTTCAGCCAGGTCGACAGCTCCCCCAGCCGCCGGGTGCAGGGCACCGGGCTCGGCCTGGCGCTCTGCAAGCGGTTCGTCGAGCTCCACGGCGGCCAGATCGGAGCAGAGTCGATGTACAACTTCGGCAGCACCTTCTGGTTCATCCTCCCGGGAGAAGGCCCCCTCCGCCGCTGGGGCGCCCGCACCAGCGACGAGACCACCGCCGTAGCCAGCTAGACAGCCCTCCAGAAGTCGTTGTTTCACAGGGGGTTGACATACCCCCTACCCCTATATATTGTGGCTACTGGTCGTTGGTCATTGGTCGTTGGGCCCTGACCGGCGACTGACAAGTGGCCGCCAACGACTAACGACTACGACCATCGACCAACGACTATCGACCAAGGACCCACGACCCATGACCCCCCTCTCCCTCTCCATCACCGGCATGTCCTGCGGCCACTGCCTCAACGCAGTCAACCAGGCCCTTGGTAAGCTCGACGGCGTCAAGCTCGGCTCGGTCAAGATGGGCCGCGCCGAACTCGAGTACGACGAGTCGAAGCTTTCCCCCGCTGCCGTCACGGCCGCGGTGTCGGCGGTCGGCTACCAGGCGTCGGTCATCGCGTGACCGCCGACCGGATCCTGGTCCTGGCGCTCGCCACAGCGGCGATCGCGTGGATCTGGTGGTACTTCTTTGCCGTGCCGGCGCGGGCCGCCGGCGTCGCGGCCGCGCTCAAGGGCGGGATCCAGGAACTGGCCATCGCCGTCACCGCGGCCTACGACCCATCGGTCGTCCGGGTGCGGGCCGGCGCGCCGGTAAGGCTCACGTTCACCCGCACCGACACCAACAGCTGCACCGAGGAAGTGGTGCTGGGCGACTTCAACATCCGCACCTTCCTCCCCACCGGCACCCCCACTGCGGTGGAGTTCACGCCACGCACCCCCGGCCGCTACGACTTCCACTGCGGGATGGGAATGGTGCATGGGACGCTCATCGTCGAAAGGCGTGAGGGGTAAGCAGTGAGGGGTGAGTGGGCTCCCATTCGAGATTCTCTTGGGAAGCCCGCTCACCCCTTACCGCTCACCGCTCACCGACTGACATGCCCTCGACCGTCGAACTGCCCGTCACCGGAATGACCTGCGCCGCCTGCAGTGCCCGCGTCCAGCGCGCGCTGGAGCAGGCCCCCGGCGTCGCTGCGGCCAACGTCAACCTGATGACCAACGCCGCCACGGTCACCTTCGACCCCGTGGCCACGAGCCCCGACGCGCTGGTCGAGACGATCCGCGCCACCGGCTACGGCGCCGAGTTGCCGAGCCCAGACACCGGGGCGCTGGACCAGGTGTCGCGCCAGGACGAGGCCAACCTCGCCGAGCGGCGGGAGCTCCGGCACAAGCTCGCAGTCAGCGCCACGGCGGCAGTGCTCACGATGCTCCTCTCGATGCCGCTCGCCCGGCTCGAGATGTCGAGCGGCCCCGTGGACCCGCTGATGCGCTGGATGATGCCCCTGGGCGACTGGATGCTGCAGGCGATCCCCGGCCTCGCGGCGCTGACCGCCGATGCGCTCCGGCTTGTCCTCCTGGCCCTCACCCTTCCGGTCGTATTCTGGGCCGGCCGCCACTTCTACACCCGCGCCTGGTCGGCGTTCCGGCACCACGGCGCCGACATGAACACGCTCATTGCCGTCGGCACCGGAGCAGCCTTCCTCTGGAGCATCACTGCCACGGCGGGGGCCCACTGGCTCCGGGCCCGCGGCCTGGCGCCCGACGTGTACTACGAGGCCGTGGTCTGGATCGTCGCCCTCATCCTCCTCGGCAACCTCCTCGACGCCCGGGCCCGCGGCCGCACCGCCGACGCCATCCGCGCGCTGGTCAAGCTGCGGCCGCAGACCGCCCATCGCATCACCGACGGGGTCGAAGAGGACGTGCCGCTCGAGCGGATCGTCGTGGGCAATGAGCTCCTGGTCCGCCCCGGCGAGCACGTCCCCACCGACGGCGTCGTACTCGATGGCGCCTCCGACGTCGACGAGTCGATGCTCACCGGCGAGCCGATGCCCGTCGCAAAGAGCGCGGGACACGAAGTGACTGGTGGCACCGTCAACGGCGCCGGCGCCTTCCGGATGCGGGCCACCAAGGTGGGGCGTGACACGGTCCTCGCCCACATCGTCCGCCTGGTCCGCGAGGCGCAGGGCCAGAAGGCCCCGATCCAGCAGCTCGCCGACCGGATCTCCGCCATCTTCGTGCCCGTGGTCCTCGGCATCGCCGTGGTCACGTTCGCCGTCTGGTACGTGGTCGGCCCCGAACCCCGCTCGCTCCAGGCGCTCGTGTCGGCGGTCACGGTGCTCATCATCGCCTGCCCCTGCGCCATGGGGCTCGCGGTCCCGACGGCGGTGATGGTCTCCACCGGCCGCGGCGCGCAGCTCGGCGTGCTCATCAAGGGGGGCGAGTCGCTGCAGCGGGCCAGCGCCATCGACGTGGTGCTGGTCGACAAGACCGGGACCGTCACCGAAGGCCACCCCGCCGTGACCGCTGTGCATCCGCTGTCGGGTGATGAGTCACAGCTCCTCCGGCTCGCTGCGGCGGTCGAGCGGCTGAGCGAGCATCCGCTGGCCCGCGCCATCGTTTCGGCCGCCACGTCACGGCAGCTCTCGCCCGATCCCGCCGCCGACTTCAAGGCCGTCCCCGGCCAGGGCGCCGCCGGTTCCGTGGACGGGCGGATGGTGCTGGTGGGGAACGCGGAGTGGATGCGCGCGTCGGGTGTGAGCATCGGCGCCTCCGAGCCTGTCGCTGAACGCCTGGCCGGGGAGGGCGCCACGCCGGTCTATGTCGCGGTCAGTGGCTCGGTGCTCGGCGTCATCGGCGTATCCGATCCCGTCCGGGCGACCAGCGCCCCGGCGGTGGCCGGGCTGCGCCGGAGCGGCACCGAGGTGGTGATGCTGACCGGCGATCATCCGAGGGCCGCCGAGCGGGTCGCGGCGGCGGTCGGGATCGCGCGGGTGGTGGCGGGGGTGTCGCCGGCCGGGAAGCGGGCCGAGATCGAGCGGCTGCAGCGGGAAGGGAAGGTCGTCGCGATGGTTGGGGATGGGCTGAACGATGCACCGGCGCTCGCCCAGGCCGACGTCGGCATCGCGATGGGCACCGGCACCGACGTCGCAATGGCCTCGGCCGACATCACCCTGATGCGGGGCGACCTGGCCGGCGTCGCCCAGGCCATCCGGCTCTCGAAGGCGACGCTCCGGATCATCCGGCAGAACCTCTTCTGGGCGTTCGCCTATAACGTCGTCTGCATTCCCGTGGCGGCGGGGGTGCTCTTCCCGGCGTTCGGGTTCCGCCTGAGTCCCGCGATCGCCGCTGCGGCGATGGCGGTGAGTTCGATCACGGTGGTGTCGAATAGTCTGCGACTTCGGAGTGCGTGAAGAGAGAAGAGAGAAGAGTGAAGAGTGAACAGTGAACGGGCGTGGGAGGCGTCATCCTGAGGACCGAAGGTCCGAAGGATCGGCCTGCTGACGCACCCGACCACCCCGCTCACCTCTCACCACTCACCGCTCACCGACAAGGAGGTACGATGGAATACGACATCCTCCCCTGCGCCTGCGGGCGCGGGGCCGATGACAGCGAACGCAAGGCCGTGGCTGTCGATCCCGAGGTCAAGGTGGCGCTCGGCAACCGGCTCCGGCGCATCGAGGGCCAGGTCCGGGGCCTGCAGAAGATGGTCGAGGAGGAGCGCTACTGCGCCGACGTCCTGACCCAGGTGGCGTCGGTACAGGAGGCGCTCCGCAGCGTCGGCAAGACGCTCCTCGGCAACCACCTGCGCCACTGCGCCACCCAGGCCATCACGTCGGAAGATCCGGGGAAGCGCGAGGCGATGTACGATGAGCTGGTGGAGTTGTTCTATCGGAATGCGAAGTGACGCAGAGCTGATGGTCGGGTAGGCCCACCGCCGCAGCGGTCCGATCCAAGGACTTCAGGCGCCGGGGGGCGAGCCGCCGATCTGCGTGAAAAATGCAGAGATCCTTCGGTCGCTTCGCTCCCTCTGGATGACTCCGTCCGTTCCGAGGTCCCTTTCCCCTTTTCCCTCTTCCCCTTTCCCTCTTCCCTCCCCCCTTCTCCCTTCTTACTTCTTACTTCTCACTTCTCACTCCTCCACCACCACCACCGGGAACTCCCCCGTCATCCGGACACCGTCGCCGCCCACGGTGCGTACCGCGGGCAGGAGCGCCAGGCCCCCGATGACCGTCACCACCGGCAGGATGAGCATCGCGCGGTCGATGCCGAAGCGGTCCGAGAGGGCGCCCACCAGCGGGAAGGCGATCGCGTCCCCCGCCACGTGGGTAAAGAGGAGGTAGGCGCCGACCACCGTGGCGCTCACCCGCGCCGCCACGACGTCGAAGATCGTCGCCGCCAGCGGGCCGTTGTACCAAGTGAGGAAGAAGAACGCCACCGCAAAGACGGTCACGAAGTGCTGCGGATCCCGGATCGTCACCAGCCACACCGCCAGCGCACCGCCGATCAGGAGCCCGATGGCGCCGGCCCAGACCCGCCCCGCCACGGTGTACTTCCTGAGCCAGTCGGCAAAGACCCCGCCGAAGAGCGTGCCCGCCGTGCCGGAGATGAGTCCCCATTCGCCCAGGTGCGCCGCCGATTCCGCCGCCGACCAGCCAAGTTCCCGGCTCGCGAAGCTCGACCCCCACCCCACCAGCCCGTTGAGCCCGAACGACACCAGCGCCCCCGACAGGAAGACCCACACCAGGGTCGGGGTCCGGAAGACGAGCCGGGTGGCCCGCACCAGCTCGACGAACACTTCCGACACTCCGCCGCCGAACGGCGTGTCGTCGATCCGGTCCTGGCGGATCTGCCGCACCCACCGCTGCAGGTTGAGCGCGAGCCCAAGCCCCGCCGCGATGGCGAAGATCATCGTGACGGTCTCGGAGCTGGCGCCGAATCCGCGGTCGGCCCAGAGCGCCGCGATGGCGCCGAGTCCGGCGGTCACGAGCAGCGGGTTGAACTGCCGTATGAGCGTGTCCACGCCGACGCGGAGTTCCCTGAGGAGGTGCGTCACCTTCACGGGCGTGAGGACGCGCGTGGGGTCCACCAGCCGCACCGCGAGCACCGCGAGCGCGAATCCCGGAAGCCCGACGGCCATGAACGTGACCCGCCAGCCGTAGACCGCCTCGAGCTTGCCGCCGAGCCAGAGCCCCAGCACGCCGCCGAGCGAGAGCCCCGCCGAAAGGATCCCCATCGCGAAGGCGCGGCGCTTGCCGGAGAAGTAGTCGGCCACGAGCGACTGCGACGCGGGGCCGAATGCCGCCTCCCCGATCCCGACCGCCGCCCGCGTCACGAAGAGCGATCCGAACCCGCGCGCCAGCCCCGCCAGCACGGTGAAGGCGCTCCAGAGCGACACACCCCACGCGATGACCGCCCGGCGCGAGCGCAGGTCGCTCAGCACCCCGAAGGGGAGCGCTGCCACGGAAAAGACGAGGATGTAGGCGGAACCGAGCCAGCCGAGCTGGGCGTCGGTCAGGGAGAGATCGCGCTTGATGGGCTCGAACAGCGCGAAGATGACGTTGCGGTCGAGGTAGTTGAGGAGGTTGAGGACCGTGAGCAGCGCCAGGGCGTACCAACGGTACGCGGTCGACAATGCGACCGGTTCCTGGCGCTTGACGACATTCAACGCTTGGTGGCCGACTCCGCGGCCTCGCCGGCCCGGCGGTCGCGGAAGTCGAGCGCGGCCTGGTACTCGGTGCGGAGCCGGGTCATCATCGCCTCGCGCCGCGCGTACAGCCGCTTGAGGGGACGCTTCTCGTGCCGGTTGAGCGCATAGGCCGTGAGGAGCGGGAGCGCCACGGTGTTGTCCATGTACACCACCACGGTGCCCGGCAGCATCTCAGGGTCGATCTTCCCCCAGCTCACGGCCTCGGCGGGCGTGGCGCCGGAAAGGCCGCCGGTGTCGGGCCGCGCGTCGGTCATCTGCAGGAAGTAGTCGTGGCCCCGCTCGTCGATGCCGAGCACTTCCTGGATCTGCGGCTCGGTCTGGAGCAGGAAGTTCTTCGGGCTCCCGCCTCCCACGATGAGGGCGCCGCTCTTCCCGCCGGTGCGCTTGGCCTCGAGGACGATGGCCGCGGTCTCGTTGACGTCGGCGCTCACGTCGAAGCGGAGCTGGCTCCCCGCCAGCGCCTGCTCCGCCACGTTCATGCCGATCGAGCTGTCGCCCGGGGAGCTGGTGTAGATCGGCACCTCGAGCTCGTGCGCCGCCGCCAGCAGCGACCGCCGCGTCAGCTTGAGCGCCTTCTCCCGCTCCCGGATGTACCCGCCCAGCAGGTAGTGATACTCCGCGGTGCTCATCGCGCGCTGGAACTCCGGCCGCGCC
>DASYXP010000108.1:0-3364 GCA_035934835.1 Gemmatimonadales bacterium
CTCCCGATGAAGGTCCCCGGTCCGGTGAGTGCCGACCCGGTGGCCTCCACGGCCTTCGCGATGCCGAAATCCATCACGATCGCGCGACCGGTCGCACGTTCAATCATGATGTTGTCGGGCTTGATGTCCCGATGGACGACGCCGCGGGCGTGGGCGTAGGCCAGTCCAAAGGCGACGTCCTGCAGGATCCGCGTCGTCAACTCGACCGACTGGGGCCCAGTGCGCTCCACTCGGCTGCGCAGGCTCTCCCCTTCGACGAATTGCATGACGAACCAGACCAGGGATCCGCCTTCTCCCACATCGTGGATCGGAATGATGTTGGGGTGGGCGAGGCTTGCGGCGAATTGGGCTTCCCGCACGAATCGTTTGCGAAGGTCCTCCCGATATCCCAGCTCCGGGGGCAATACCTTGATGGCGACGTCACGGGCCAGGCGGAGATCGGCCGCGCGGTAGACGACCCCCATCCCACCTCGGCCCAGCTCCCTGCCGACTTGGTAGGCGGAGCCGAGTACGGCCTGCAGCCGCTCGCCCAGGGGGTCCACTATGCTCTGCCGCCGGCGATCAGCACGGGGAGGGTGTTCGAGTGTTGCAGGTCGGCGGCGACTTTGAGAGGCGATCGCGGAGGTTGGTCATATGCCTTCAACGTACGGGCCTGTGAGCCTCCCCGCCAGCCGACCAGGCGTAGCTAGACTCTGGGGGACGGGGGTGACGTTGATCCCGCTGGGAGACAGGGGATGAGTAGGGTCAGGTGGCGGCACAGCCCGTCGTTCCCGGAACCTACGATGACCGCCCATCCTCGCTACCTCCTACCCTGGAGATACAAGGATGACGGTCGGCGGCCTTCACCGTTCCCCGTTTACTGCACACCGTTCACCGCCCGACGTACCTCGCCGGGTCCTCGATCCCGTTCTCGGCGAATCCCCTGAGCCGGAGCCGGCAGGCGTCGCAGCGCCCGCAGGCCAGGCCGTCGGGCGTCGGGTCGTAGCAGGTGAGGGTCTGGGCATAGTCCACGCCGAGCGCGCGTCCGCGGGCGATGATCTCGCGCTTGGTGAGCGTGAGCAGCGGAGCGTGGATGGTCACCGCGGCGGTCCGTTCCACCCCCGCCCGGGTGGCCAGGCGGGCCATGCGCTGGAAGGCTTCGAGGAACTCGGGGCGGCAATCGGGATAGCCGCTGTAGTCGAGCGCGTTGATGCCGAGGAAGATGTCGCTGGCGCCAAGCTGCTCGGCGATCCCGAGCGCATAGGCCAGGAAGATGGTGTTGCGGGCCGGGACGTACGTGCTCGGGATGCCGTGGGCGATCGCTTCGTCGCTGCGATCCTTGGGGACGGCGCCGGTGCCGGTGAGGGCCGAGCCCTGGAAGGCCGCCGGATCGAGCGCTACGACCCGGTGCTCGACCGCGCCGAGCGTCCGGGCGATGATGGCGGCACGCTCCACTTCGACCGCATGCCGCTGGCCGTAGCGGAAGCTGAGCGCGTGGCACAGGAACCCCTCCGCCCGCGCGATCGCGAGGGTCGTCGCGGAATCCATCCCGCCGCTCAGCAGGACTACGGCCCGTTCCGGCATCGGGTGAATATAGGCCGGCAGCGTGGTCAGTCGGTGCTGAGCGTCCGTCCCAGGACGTGCCGGAGCGCTGCTTCAAGCGCGGGAGCCCGGAAGCGGTAGCCGGCGGAGAGGAGCGCGGCGGGAAGGACCCGTTGCCCCGTGAGCAGGGCTTCGTCGGCCAATTGGCCCAGGGCGAGCCTGAGCGCTGCGGCCGGTACTGGAAGCACCGCCGGGCGTGCGAGCACCCGCGCGAGCGTGGCGGTGAACTCGGCGTTGGTGGTGGGGGCGGGGGCTGTCACGTTCACCGGTCCGCGCAGCGCAGCGGTGAAGATGGCCTGGTGGATCGCGCCGATCGCGTCGTCGAGGCTGACCCAGCTCATCCATTGTCGGCCGGTGCCGAGGCGTCCACCGAGCCCCAGGCGGAAGGGCGGGAGCATCTTCTCGAGTGCGCCGCCATCGGGGGAGAGGACGACGCCGAGGCGGGCGCGCACCACGCGCACGCCGGCCGCTTCGGCCGGGGCGCTCGCCGCTTCCCACGCCCGTCCGACCTCGGCCAGGAACCCGCTCCCGGTGGGCGACGCCTCGGTCAGCTCCTCGTCCCCGCGGTCGCCGTAGATGCCGATCGCCGATGCGGCGACGAGCACCGCCGGTGGCGCCGCGAGGCGGAGCAGCGATGCGACCAGGTTGCTGGTGCCCCGCTGGCGGCTTGTGGCGATCGCGGCCTTGCGCGGGGCGGACCACCGGGCCGTGGCGATCCCTTCGCCCGCGAGGTGCACCACCGCGTCCACCTGGCCCAGGGGGGAGAGGTCGGCGACAGCGTCGGGGTCCCAGCGTACTTCGCCGCCGGCCGGTGGACGGCGGACGAGGCGGGTGACGTGGTGGCCGCCGGTGGTGAGGAAGGCCTCGAGCGCGCGGCCGATGAATCCCGATGCACCGGTGATGGCCACGTGGAGGCGGGGCCGGTCGCGGAACGCCGCGTGCGCCGAGAGATCGTCCCCCGTGATCCGGTGGCGATAGGCGAAGACCCGTTCCAGCTTCCGGCGCACGCCGCCACCGCCGATCGCGCCGACGGGGCCGAAGGGGAGCGCGTACGCGATGTCGTCCGTGAGGACCGACCCGCCGGGCGCCGGCTCCATCCGATGGGAGTGGACCCAGGAGGCGAAGGGCCCCGACAGCTGCTCGTCGACGAATCCCGCCGGGCGGCGTACGTCGCGATGGCGGGAGACCCAGCGGACCGATGCCGGCCCGACCGGGACCTTGAGCGTGACGACCGCTCCATCCGCCACCGGGCCCGTCCGCCCCGACACCTCCGCACGCTCCCACGGCGGTGCGAGGCGTTCGAAGGCGCCGGGGCGGAGGTGCCAGTCGTAGAGCTCCTCGACCGGGACCGGCATCGGCGTCGAACGGGTGTATCGGCGGATCACGTCAGTGGGCGGCGGAGCGGCGCACGAGGAGGAGGTCGGCGACGTTGTCCTTGCTGAAGAGGCCGACGATCGCGCCGCGCTCGTCGGTGACCGGCAGTGCCGGGAGCCTGCTCTTGAGGAGCGCGTCAAGGGCGGCGGGAAAGGGAGCGGACTCGGCGAGGACCGGCACGTCGGTCGCCATCACCTGGCGCACCTCCGCGGCCGCGCCCAGGCGGTGGAGGCCCAGGACCAGGAGGTCGCGGGTGAGGA
The DNA here is from genome assembly GCA_035934835.1 of Gemmatimonadales bacterium. Lineage (GTDB taxonomy): Bacteria > Gemmatimonadota > Gemmatimonadetes > Gemmatimonadales > GWC2-71-9 > CAMLHU01. The sequence goes on from DASYXP010000108.1 coordinate 3,216, forward strand.
GGCCCACGAGCCGGCCGCCGGCGTCCTGCACCGGGAAGTCTCGCTGGTCGGGGGAGGTCAGGAGCTCCGCCGCCCGCTCGAGCGGCGCCCAGGCGGGGAGCGTGTCGAAGCGGCGGACCATCACCTGGCCCGCGGTGAGGGCGGCTCCC
>DASYXP010000109.1:0-5378 GCA_035934835.1 Gemmatimonadales bacterium
TACTGGGCCGGGTTGGCCGTGGTGCCGAGCGCCTCCGCCACCACCTTGAGCGCCTGGGCCTCCGCCTGCGCCACCCGAAGGCGCGCCTCCGCCTGCCCCTCGGCCGCGAGGATGGCCGACTGCTTCTCGCCCTCCGCGCTCACGATCCGCGACTGGCGATCCCCCTCCGCCCGGAGGATGGCCGCGGACTTCTCGCCCTCGGCCGTGGTGACGACCGCCCGCCGGTTCCGCTCGGCGGTCATCTGCTTTTCCATCGTGGCCTTCACTTCCTCCGGCGGGTTGATGCTCTTGAGCTCCACCCGCACGACCTTGACGCCCCACTTCTCGGTGGCGGTGTCGAGCGTCGCGCGGAGCTGGTCGTTGATCGTCTCACGGGAGGTGAGCGTGTGGTCGAGGTCGAGGGAGCCGATCACGTTCCGGAGCGCCGACAGGGTGAGCTGCTCGATGCCCCAGGCGAGGTTCTGCACCTCATAGGTGGAGCGGACCGGGTCCGCCACCAGGGTGTAGATGACGGCGTCGACCTCCATCGTCACGTTGTCGCGGGTGATCACCGGCTGCGGCTCGATCCGGGTGATCTGCTCGCGAAGGTCGAGCACGGCCCGCACCGAATCGAGGAACGGGATGAGCAGGTGGATCCCCGCCTCGGCCCCGGAGTGGAACTTCCCGAACCGCTCGATGATCATGACCTTCTTCTGGGGCACGACCCGGACCGCCTTGGCCAGCACCAGCACGGCGAACACGACCAGGATGAGCAGGAAAGCTGCGGGCATCAGTGCTTCCTCAGGGGATGGGAGATTCGGATTCGGACGCCGCGGCGGGATCGCCGGGCGCGACCTGCAGGACGATCCCGTCGGCGCCGTACACGGTCACGAGTGCGCCGCGTGGCAGGGGCACGGTGCTCCGTGCGGCCCAGTCTTCCCCGCCCACGAGCACCCGACCGCTCCCGGTCACCGGGTCGATCGGCTCGGTGACGCGGCCCGCCTGGCCCAGGAGCGCGTCCGTCCGCGACGGCACCCCGGCCGGCAGGAGCCGGCGGATCAGGCGGCGCCGGAGCAGCGCGAGCGACACCAAGGAGAGCACCGCGAACAACGCCACCTGGCCGCCCGGGGGAACGCCGAGCAGCACGGCCACGACGGCGCCAAGGGCGCCGACCGCGCAGAAGATGATGCCGAAGTGGAGCGTCGTGAGCTCGATGATGACCGCGAGCAGCGCGACGATGAACCAGAGGTAGATCATGAGGCCTCGAAAGTGACTGGCTACGGGTGGCGAGTGGCGGGTGGCGGGTCGATCGGACGCTATTGCTCACCACCCGTGACCCGCCACGGACCACTACCCCACCACCACGTCCACCGCCATCCGCGCTTCCCGGGCCGCGGCGAGCTCCCGGGCCACGGCCTGGTGCGCCGGGTGTCCGATGTAGCGTCGGAGCGCGTCCTCGTCGTCGACCACCACGAGCAGCACGAAGGGCCACTCGGTCCGCCCCTCCGGGTCGCGATTGACGCCGGTGTGGATGGCGCGGACCTCGGGGACGACGCCCTTGAGCGCCAGCAGCTTCCCGGCCAGGGCGCACTGCGCCTCCGGCGTGGTCTCCGGCTTCCAGCGGATGAGGACGGTGTGGTGGAGCATCTTGGTCGGTAAGCGGTGAGAGGTGAGCGGGAGGTGAACGGTCAACAGTGAACGGTGAGGGGTGAACGGGAGGAGCGTGAATAGGAGGCCCGTCGACGACGCCCGCTTCGGGTCGTGCCATCCCATTCACTGCTCCCTGTTCCCAGTTCCCTGTTCACTCTCGACTGCTCACCGATCCAGTTGCGCCTTGAAGAATGCCACGATATCTCCCCACGCCTTCCCCCGGCTCGGCGTATCGTATCCCTTCCGTCCGGGCTTCAGGAACCCGTGGCCTGTGCCGGGATAGATCGTATAGCGATACGGCTTCCCGAGCTTCCGGAGCATCGAATCGGTGGCGGGGACGGCGGCGCTGATGCGGGCGTCGTATTCGCCGTAGACGCCGAGGAGTGGCGCCTGGATCCGGGCCAGGCTCGCCGAGTCGGGGGTCTGCCCGTAGCAGACCACGGCGGCCTTGAGCTTCGGGTTGTTGGTGGCGTAGCGGAAGCTCTGGGTCCCACCCCAGCAGAAGCCGATGACGCCGATGTCGTCCTTCCGGACCGCCGGGAGCGCGTTGACGTAGTCGTAGGCGGCGGCGAGGTCGGCGGTGACGGCGGCAGGATCGAGCCCGGACACAAGCTTGACCCCCGAATCGGGATCCGAGGGTGAGCGACCGTACCTGCTCGAGAGGAGGTCGGGCACGATGGCCACGAAGCCCTGCCCGGCCAGGGAATCCACCATCGTCGGCTCCCAGTCGGTGAGGCCGAAGATCTCGTGGATCACGATGATAGCGGGCGCCTGGTCCTTGCGCTCCGGATAGGCGACGTAGGCGTGGACCGAGTCGGCGCCGCGGTGGATCCAGACCCACTCGCCGTGGGTGGTGGGGTGGGGCGCGTGGGACGGGCGGGAATGCCAGGCGATGAACGGGATGCTGACCCCGGCCAGGAACGCGAGGGCGCCGACGGCGAGGTGGGTGGCGAGGCCGGATGTATTGCGCATGGAAGCTCCTGCGGTGGGGTCGTTCGTCGTTGGTCGTTGGCCGTTGGTCAATGACCAGTGACCAACGACCAACGACTACTTCCCGAACAGCTTCGCCAGCACGCTGCTCTCGACCGACCCCTGCAGCGCCACCGCGAACTCCGCCATCGTCTGGTAGCGGTTGGCCGGGTCCCCGGCCAGCGACTTGGCGATGACGGCCTCGAGCGTGGCGGGGAGGTCGGGCTTCACCTCACGCAGGTTCTTGGGCTGGCCGCGGAGCCGGGCGATCATCATTTCCTGCGCGCTCCGCCCGGTGAAGGGGAGCGCGCCGGTGAACATCTCGAAGCCGAGGACGCCGAGGGCGTAGATGTCGCTGCGGCCGTCGAGGGCCTTGCCGCGGATCTGCTCGGGGCTCATGAACTCCGGCGTGCCGAGCACGATGCCGGTGGCGGTGAGCTTCTGGACCTCGGGGCCGGCCTGGCGCTGCTTGGCGAGGCCGAAGTCCATCACCACCGCCCGGCTCGGGAACGGCCCCTCGGACTCGGGGACCAGCATCACGTTCTCAGGCTTGAGGTCGCGGTGGATGATCTCGAGCGAATGGGCGTGCTCGAGCCCGCGGCACATCTGGACCATGAGCGCGATCCCCTCCTCCACCGGCACCGGGCCGCCGCGGTTCTCGCGATCGCTCAGGAGCTCGCCGGAGAGGAAGGGCATCACAAGGAAGAGGAGCCCGTCGGCGGTGGTGCCGAGCTGGTGGATGGGGCAGACGCTCGGGTGGCTCAGCTTCATTGCGAGCGCTGCCTCGCGCTTCAGCCGCTCGGCGGAGGCCGGGTCGCTCGAGAGCTTCGGGCTCAGCACCTTGATGGCGACGGTCTGGGTGGTGGTCAGGTCGACCGCGAGGTAGACGTAGCTCATCCCCCCCTCGCCCAGCTTCTTGACCACCCGCCAGCGGTCCTCCAGCACCTGGTTCTGGAGGGTGCTGGCGCGGCTGGGCGTGGCCACGATCGGCTCCGGCCGGGACTCGGGCGATGGCGTGGGATCCTGCACCTCGACCAGGAGGGTGCCGTCCGCGGCGCAGAAGCGGTCGGTGGCGGAGTACATCCGCTTGCAGTTGGGGCAGCGGCGCATGGGCATCAGGCGCAGTACCGGTTGCGGCCATCGCGCTTGGCCTGGTAGAGCTTCGCGTCGGCCTGGGACAGGAAGGCGGTCACATCGGTGGCGCGGCCATCCGGATACGTCGCGATGCCGATGCTCACCGTCACCTTCACCGCGTGGGCCGGGTCGCCGAAGTCGTGGTCGGCCACCTTCTGCAGCACCCGCTCGGCGAAGTTGGCCGCCCCGACGGCGTTCGTCTCCGGCAGCATGATCACGAACTCCTCCCCGCCAAAGCGGGACACCAGGTCCACCGTCCGTTGCTCGCGCGTGAAGATGCCGGCGAGCTGGACCAGCACGTTGTCGCCCGCCTGGTGGCCGAAGGTGTCGTTGACGTGCTTGAAGTCGTCGATGTCGACCAGCAGCAGCGACAGCGACCCGCCGTAGCGGCCGGTGCGCTCGAACTCCGCCTCCAGCCGGGACGCGAGGGCCCGCCGGTTGGCCACCCCGGTGAGCGGGTCGGTGGTGGCCATCTCCATGAGCTCGGCCCGGCTCGACGTGGCCTGCTCGAGGTCGTAGGCCTTCTCGAGCGCTGGCACCGCCGCGCGCAACACCTCGCCCGCGAAGTCGGCGTCGACCTGGTTGAGCGGCAGCTCGTCCTGCGTGGTCCGGAGGAAGAAGACCCCGGTCGGGTGGCCGCGCGGCCGGAACGGCATCGCGATGGCCGAGCGGGTGGCGATGAAGCGCCCCTCCGCCTTCCAGCGCTCCCGCATGTCGGTGAAGAGCGGGTCCGACTTGATGTCCTGCACCAGCACGACGGCGTCCTTCGCCAGCGCCGCGCGGATCTCGGGATACCGCGCCAGGTCGACCGGCAGATCGTGGAGCAGCGGGTTCTCGTACGCCGCCATCACCGTACCGGTGCGGCCGTCGGCGTTGACCAGCACCACCGAGCATTCGGCGATCTTGAGCCCCCGCGCCACCCGCTTGACCAGCACCTGGAAGATCTCGGCGGGCCGGACCGCACTGGAGATCTCCCGGAGGATCTCGAGGACCTCCTCGCGGGAGCGGGCGGCCGCGCGCGCGAGGTTGAGCTCCCGGCCCACGCGCAGGTGGGCCTTGACCCGGGCCAGGAGTTCCCGGACCCGGAAGGGCTTGGCGATGAAGTCGCTGGCACCGAGCCCCAGGGCCCGGACCGTGGCCTCCTCGGGGGGCATCGACGAGATCATCAGCACCGGCAGGTCGCGCCGCCGGGGGTCCTGCTTGATCCGCTCGAGGAGCTGGAGCCCGTCGACCTTCGGCATCATGATGTCGAGGAGCAGGAGGTCGGGGTCGTCGCTCACGAGGCGCTCGAGGAGGTTCTCCGCGTTGGGGACGGAGATCACCTCGTAGCCGTTCTCCTTGAGGATCCAGGTCAGGGTACGGGTGAGCGCCTGGTCGTCATCGGCGACCATGATCCGGTGGGCGGCGGTCATCCGCGCACCAGCCGCTCGAACACCGCCGGGTCGACGTTGCCGCCGCTCACGATCGCCGCTGCGGGGCCGTCGAGGGGCACCCGACCGGCCAGGAGCGCCGCCACCGTCACCGCGCCCGAGGGTTCGACGGTGAGCCCCATCTCCTCGTGGAGCGCCCGCACTGCGGCGCCGATCTCCTCCTCCGACACCTGCACGACGCCCGAAACGAGTTCGCGGATGATGGGGAACGTCAGG
>DASYXP010000363.1:0-6048 GCA_035934835.1 Gemmatimonadales bacterium
CGGTCGCCGTGACGCCCTGCAGCAGTTCGATCGCGGCGGCCTTGAGGCTGGTCCCTTCGGTGCCGTCCTTCGCGGCGCTCGCGAGCATGCTCCGGAGCGCATCCACCGCCCCCAGCACCGCCGAGGCCACACCGGCGTCGATGGTCCGCTCGTGATCGCGGAGCCGGGACAGGACGTCCTCCAGCGCGTGGGCCACCTCCGCCACGTGCCGGAAGCCGACGATGAGCGCGTCGCCCTTGAGCGTGTGCGCGGCGCGGAAGATCCCGTTCAGGAGCTCGTCGTCGTGGGGCGCCTGCTCCAGCGCCACGACGGAGCTCTCGAGCCCGTCGAGCGACTCCGCCGTCTGGGCGAAGAACGCCTGCAGCAGGAGCTCGCGGTCCTGGTCGGAGAGCTGGGTCATCAGAGCTTCCTCACCCAGGCGCTGCCGTCGTCGGTGCGGAAGTAGACCTTCCGCCCGCGAGTGCCGCCCACGTCCTGCGAGATGACCGGGATGCCGGCCTCCGCCAGCGCCCGCACCGCGAACGCCACGTTCCGGGCGCCGAGGCTCTCCGACTCCGGCACGGCGGACTCGATGACACTGGCCCCGCCGAAGACCTTGGCGAGCAGCTGCGTCCGGCGCGAGCCGAGGGTCTCCAGCCGGCCGATGAGCGCGCGGATGGCCACGTTGCCGTACCGGGGGGAGGAGATCCCGTTCTCGACCTCCCACGGGAGCAGGAAGTGGTTCATCCCGCCCACGCCGGCCCGGGCGTCCCACAGGCACACCGCCACGCAGGAGCCGAGGATCGTGCTCGCCACCGTGGAGGTGGCGCTGGCGAAGATGTCGCCGGTGTGCACGAAGGCCGCGCGCCCCGCGGGCGGTCGGTCGCCGGCCTCCGCCGGGATCTCGTCGGCCACGAGCGGGCCGAGGAGCGACTCGAGGTCGCCCAGGCCGAACTGGACGTCGGAGCGCGTCATGACGCCGCGCCCGGAAAGCCGGGGACCCGTCCGAGCGCCCGCGAGGCGTGGTCGGAGAGGAAGCGCAGCAGCTCGAGGTCGTCCGCGTTGAGGCGCGGCTTCTGCAGCACCAGGCGGAAGAGCACGATGAGCCCGAACACCTGGCCGCCCGCCACCAGGGGCACGCACGCCGTCACCGGCCGGCCGTGCACCGGGGACGATTCCGGATGGCCGGGGACGAGCACCACCGGCGTCGCCAGCGCGGCCGCGATCGGCTCGGCCGAGGCGGGGATGGTCGCGAAGGCGTTCGCGTCGATCCCGATCCCGTCGACATAGGTGAGGACCGGGCCGGGCCGCTGGACGGCGAAGACGCCCATCTCCTCGCACCCGACCAGGTTGGCGACGATCTCCTTGACCGTCGTCACGACGGCGCCCGCGTCATCGCCGCTGTGCAGCTCGGCCACGGCGGCCAGGAGCTGCGCCAGCCGCCCGACGCGGTGCTCGGCCACCAGCGCGCGCGAGATGGCGTGGCGGAGGTCGGCGCCCAGCTTGGCGATCCGCGCATCGACGCCGGTGACCGGGTCGGGAGTGAGATCGGCGTTCACGGTCAGTTCCCCAGGATGCTGCGGACCTTGGCCAGCAGCACCGGTCCGTCGACCGGCTTGTTGACGTAGTCGTGGCAGCCGGCCGAGTAGCAGGTCTCGATGACCTTGGGTTCGGCGCGGGTGGTGACCATGATGATCGGGATGTCTCGGGTCTCGTCCTTCGCCTTGAGCGCGCGCACCGCCTCGAACCCGGTCATCCGCGGCATCACCACGTCCATCAGGATGAGGTCGGGCAGGTTCGCCGTGGCGGAGTTGACCGCCTCGAGCCCGTCGTTGGCGGTCAGGAGCCGGAACCCGTGGGTGCCGAGGATCATCTTGTGCATCATCAGGGCGGTGGTGGAGTCGTCCGCCACCAGGATCGTCTTGGGCGTGGTCATCGGGGATCTCTCGCGAGCGCGGCCGGCAGCTGCCGGACGCCATAGGGGGAAGCGGCATCGGCGACCGACGCCACGGGGTGTCCGAAATACCAGCCCTGCACCACCACCACGCCCGCCTCGACGACGGTCGCGAGGTCCTCGGCGGTCTCGACGCCCTCGGCCACCACCACTGCACCCAGGCCGGCGGCCATGTCACGGAAGGACGCGAGCACCGCCCGGCGCATCTCGCACTGCGAGGCCCCGAGCACGAAGTACCGGTCGAGCTTGACCACGTCGGGACGCACGTCGAGCAGGAGGTCGATGTTCGAATGGCCGCGCCCCACGTCGTCGAGCGCGATGCGCACGCCGGCACCGCGCAGGCGGTCGATCGCGGCCAGCGCGCCTTCGCGGTTCCAGTGGGAGGAATGCTCCACCAGCTCGACGGTCAGGTGGTCACCGGGGAAGCCGGCCTCCGCCGCCTGCGCCAGGAGGAACTCGGGGAACTCCGCGTCCCGGGCCAGCGTGGCGGCGTGCACGTTGATCGAGAGCCCGACCCCGCGGCCCGCGATCGGCGCCGCCGACCGGCACACCAGCTCGGTGCACGCCCGGTCGATCTGCGGCTCGATCCGCTTCCGGCGCGCGTACTCGAAGAGCACCGCGGAGCGGGCCGCGTTGGTGCCGGCCGCGCCGCGCACCAGTCCCTCGACCTCCTCGACCCGGCACTCCGAGCCGGCGATGCGGATGATAGGCTGGAACGTGGCCACGAGCCCGCCGGGGGCGAGCAGCTGGTCGACGAGGAGCATCAGGTGCGCACCCCGACGAGCCGGAGGGCCCGCCGCGCCAGCTCGGAGAGGGGGATCGGCTTGTGGAGGAAGAGGTCGGCGCCACGGCGGCGGGCCTCGCTGTCCACGTCGGCGGCGCCGTAGGCGGTCATCAGCACCACCCTGGTGGTGAGCCCGCGCTCCCGGACAAAGGAGAGGAGCCGGAGCCCCTCGTTGCCGTGCACCCCGCCCAGGCGGAGGTCGGCCAGCACCACGTCGAACGCCGTCGTGGCCAGGAGGGCCTCGGCCTCCTCGACCTCGCGGGCGCTCGTGACCTGGCAGCCGATGGCGGTGAAGTAGTCCTGCATGGCAAGCAGGATCTGCTCCTCGTCGTCGACGATGAGGATCTGGGGCGCGCCCCACTCGGTGGAGACCTGGATCGATGCGATCATCGGCCGCCGCAAAGGCAATCGGCGTACCAGCACGCGCCGATCCGCGCGCGACCGCGGTCATCTCACATATCCAGAGGGAGTTGCGCCGTTTTGGGGAGGAGGACGAGCGAGCCCTGGACGGGTCCGACAACGGGCGCCGTCCGTCCGGCGTCTAGACGCCGGACGGCCCGAGCCCCAGCGTCTTGATCCGCTGGTAGAGGGTGCTGCGGGGGACGTCGAGGAGCCTGGCCGCCTCCGGCACGTTCCCGCCGGTGCGTTCCAGCGCGGCCGCGATGTGGCGCCGTTCGAGCTCGGGCAGGGTCGGGAAGGCGCCGTCGACCGATCGGGCCATCTCCGGCGCGGTGTCGAAGTGGAGGTCGGCCGCGCGGAGCAGGGCGTGGTCGCTCAGGAGCACCGCGCGCTCCAGCACGTTCTGGAGCTCGCGCACGTTGCCGGGCCACGGATAGGCCCTGAGCCGCGCCATCGCGTCATCGGCCAGCTCCACCTCCCGACGACGACGACGACCCGCGATGCGCCGCAGGAGCTGCCGCGCCAGGAGCGGAAGGTCGTCGGGGCGCTCGCGGAGCGGCGGGACCGTGAGCGTCAGGGTGTTGATGCGGAAATACAGGTCGCTCCGGAAGCGCTGCTCCCGGACCAGGCGGGCCAGGTCGAGCGAAGTGGCCGCGATGATCCGCACGTCCACAGTCCGGTCCTGGACCTCGCCCAGCCGGCGGAAGGTCCGGTCCTCGACCACCTTCAGGAGCTTGGGCTGGACCAGCGGGTCGAGGTCGCCCACCTCGTCGAGGAACACCGAGCCGTGGTGCCCGATCTCGAGGAGCCCCTGCTTGGCGGTAGCGGCGCCGGTAAAGGCGCCCTTCGCGTGGCCGAAGAGCTCCGACTCCAGCAGCTCGCGCGACAGGCCCGCGCAGTTGAGGTCCACGAACGATTCCTCGGCGCGCGGGCCGTGCCGGTGGAGCCAGCGCGCGAGCACGCCCTTGCCCGAGCCGGTCTCCCCGAGGATGAGCACCGGGTTGTCCACCGCCACGAGGCGGCGGGCCGTCTCGGCCAGGCGCCGGATCACCGCGCCCTCGCCGAGGAACGGGTCGGGGGCGCCGTCGTCCGACCGGGCCGCATCCTCGGCGGCGTGGCGGCGGCGCTCGCGGCGCCGCTCCAGCACCCGCTCCAGCAGCACCAGCGCGGCCGGGAGGTCCGCCGGCTTGGTCAGGAAGTGGTCGGCACCCGCCTTGATGGCCTGCACCGCGAGGTCGATGGTGCCGTGGCCGGTCACGATGATGATCCCGACCGCGGGGTCCCCGGCGCGGAGGACGGGCAGGAGCCCCAGCGCGTCGCCATCGGGGAGATGATGATCGAGGATCGCCGCATCGGGCCCGGCCTGGCGGAAGACCTGCTCGGCCTGGGCGGCGCTCGACGCCTCGACCACCGCGTAGCCGTGCGCTTCGAGGAACGAGCGGAACGCCGCGCGGATGGCATCGTGGTCGTCGGCGATGAGGATCGTGGCGCGGGACACGGATGCTCCGATCAGACGCGGGTGACGGGGAGCGTCACCGTGACGCATCCCCCGCCCCCGTCGCGGTTGGACGCGGCAATGGTGCCCCGGTGCTGCTCGACCAGCCGCTGGACGATCGAGAGCCCGAGACCGGTGCCGCCCCGCCGGCGGCTGAAGAACGGCTCGAACACCCGCTGCAGGTCGGCCGGATCGAACCCGGGCCCCCGGTCCAGCACCTCACAACGGAGCTGCAGGCCATCCGGTTCCGACCGCAGGTCGAGCACGCCCTCCACCACCGAGCCGTCCGGGGCGTGGCGGACGGCGTTGTCGAAGAGGTTCTGGAACACCTGCAGCAGGCGGCCCGGATCGGCCAGCGTCCTCGGCACCCCGGCGGCCACCTGGACCGAGAGCCGGATGCGGCGGGACGCCGCCAGCGCCGCCGTGCGCTCGCTCGCGCTCGCGAGCACCGCGCCGACGTCGGTCTCCACCCGCTGGAGCTCCGGCGGCCGGCCGTATTCAAGGAGGTCGCTCATCAGCTGGCTCAGGCGCTCCACCTCGGGGCGGAGCGGAGCGGCCCACTTCCGGTACACCTCGTCCGCACCGAACCGCGCCTCGAAGGCGTCGAGCGTGGCGGAAATGGCAAAGAGCGGATTCCGCACCTCATGCGCCACCCCGGCCACCAGGACGCCGAGCGCGGCCATCGTCTCCGCCCGCTGGACCGAGCGCTGCAGCTGGAACGAATCCGATACGTCGCGGATCGTCAGGATGACCCGCTCGCCGTCGGGCGCGGTGTACCGCACCGCGGTGAGCGACCACGCCGGGAGCTCCGGCCCGCGGTCGATGACCCGCGAGCGCCCCACCGGCCCTTCCGGCGTCGCGGCGGCGAGCTCCGCCGCCGGGCCCCACGGGTCGTCGAGCCCCACCCAGCCGAGCGGACGCCCGATCAGTTCGCTGAACTCGAAGCCCGCCATCTTCCGCGCCGCCTCGTTCAGCCGATGGATGGTGCCCGACGCGTCGAGCACCACGAGGCCGATGTTGACCGCGTCGAAGGTCAGCATCCAGTCCTGCGCCGCCGCGCGGACCAGCGCGGTGAGCTTCGTCTCCTCCGCAGCGGCGCGCCGGGCCTCGGTCACGTCGCGCAGGATGCCGAGGACCCCGGCCGTCCCCGAGCGGCCGAGCGGGCCGGAGGTCACCTCGACCTCGACGTACGCGTCGTCCGCCTTGCGGATGCGGATGGTCCCTTTCGCGCCCGTCGCGCCGCGCATCGTGTCCTGGTTCGCCTCCCGGGCCCGGGCAAGGTCGTCCGGGTGGAGCAGCGCCGTGAAGTGCGTCCCGATCATCGCCGGGGCCGGATGTCCGGTCAGCACCTCGAAGGCCCGGTTGACGGATGTTGCGTGGCCCTCCGGGGAGAGGGTGTAGATCGGGTCCGGGGCGTAGTCCACCAGCGTGCGGTAC
>DASYXP010000151.1:0-7391 GCA_035934835.1 Gemmatimonadales bacterium
ACGCGCCGTATGTCTACCGGACGCACGATTTCGGTAAGACGTGGACCAAGATCGTCAACGGCCTCCCCACCGGCCAGGTGAGCGGCAGCTTCGTCCGCGTGGTCCGGGCCGACACCAAGAAGGCGGGGCTCCTCTTTGCCGGCACCGAGAGCGGGATGTTCGTCTCGTTCAACGACGGCAACGACTGGCAGTCGCTCCAGCTCAACCTCCCCAACACCTCGTACCGCGACGCGGTCATCAAGGGGAACGACCTCGTGGTCGGCACCTACGGCCGCGGGATCTGGATCCTCGACGACATCTCGCCGCTCCGGCAGATGACGCCGGCGATGGCGGGCGAGGCGGTGCACCTCTTCAAACCCGGTGATGCCGTCCGCGTCCACCGGAACGTGAACCAGGACACGCCGTTCCCGCCGGAAGTGCCGCACGCGCTCAACGCGCCGGACGGCGTCATCGTCTACTACTACCTGGGCGCCAAGCCGACGGGCGACATCTCGCTCGACGTGCTCGACGCGGCGGGGAACGTGGTCCGGCATATGTCGAGCGCGCCGATCACGCCGGTGCCGGAGGCGTCGCATCCGCCGGAGCCGAGCTTCTGGATCGCCACGCCGCAGCCGATGCCCACGGCGCTCGGCACTAACCGGGTCAATTGGGACCTGCGCTACGACGCGCCACCGGCCTTCAATCACAGTTACGGCATCAACGCCAACCCGGGGCTCACGCCCCCCTCGCCCGAGGGGCCGCTGGCGGCGCCCGGGACGTACACCTTCCGCCTCACGGTCAATGGGAAGGCGTACACCGAGACCGCCAAGGTCACCAACGATCCCCGCTCCCCGGCCACCGCGATGGCGCTGGCGGCGCAGCACACGCTCCAGCTCAAGATCTACCGCGGCGCCAATGAGGCGTGGGACGGCTTCCAGCAGGCCGCGACCCTCAAGTCCGCGCTGGCGGCGCTCCGCGCCACCAAGCCGGCGGCGGACGTCGATTCCGCCGCCGCGGCGTTCGACGCCAGGATCGACTCAGTGGCGGGTGACACCGGCAGTCGTGGTGGCCGCCGGTTCTTCGGCCGCGGCGCCAAGGTGCCGCCCACGTTCGTCGGGGTCAACGGTGCGATGTCCCGCCAGCTCGATGCGCAGGACCTGGCCGACATGGCGCCCAACCCGCCGATGCTCGCGGCGTACGCCTCCGCCTGCGGCGACTTGAAGACCGTCGTCACCAACTGGCATGGCGTCGTGACCCACGACCTCTCGGCCTTCAACACACTGCTGCAGGAGTCTCACGTGGCCACGATCGCGGCGCCGACCACCGCGCTGGCGGTGCCCGATTGCGGGCCGGGGGTGCACGCCAAGGGGCGTACCGCCGCGGCGCGGGCCAACGCGCCGTCGGTGAACGACGACCCGGACAACCCCGATGCCGCGCTGGACGCGGCGGGACCCGACTGAGCCGGCGCCTCATTCTGGTGGTCTCGAAGCCCGGTGCCGTTCCGACGGTATCGGGCTTCTCGGTTTCAGGCACCGCTGGCGAATGGGCGCGCCGACGCATGTAGAGGTTCGTCCGGCTGACCCCGGTCGGGCCTGATCAGGTATCGCCTGTAGCTACCGCATTCGGCTGGGTCGCGCGATCGTGGGGCGGATGCAGGCAGAGGGACTGCCGCGTGCGGCGTGGCCGGCGCTGGAGTTGCCGTTGTGCCAGCAGCGGCGGCAGTGCTCGTCACCTGATATGGCAGGTCGCAAGAGCGCGCTGGGTCGTCTCCTCACCTACGCCGCACATGGCGTGTCGTTTTTCGCTGGGAACGGCGGGTTTCAACTCACCTTGGTCTCGACGCTAGGGCGCGCCGGGGGACGGACGCACATGATGCTCACAAGGGTTCTTGGAGCAGCGGTGGTCGTGGCTACGGCAGCGACTTGCGCTCGAAACGTCGTCCACTATGTCCCGCCTCCGATCTCGCCCGATGGACCGGCTCGCCCCGAGGGCGAGGCAATACTCTCGTCTGTGCTCAGATGGAGGCATCCGACCGAAGGGGACATCAACCTTCAGACCGCGCGCATCACTGGCCAAGGCGAGAAGGGCTCCCACGCCGGGATCATCCTCTTGACCAGGAACGACTCGGCGCCCCCGTATCGCCGCGCTTGGGTAGACTCGCTGATGGGCGCGGGCGTCATTGATGGCGCATGTTATGCCCGCAATCCGACCGATTGTGCCGATAGTACGATGTCGAGCTTTCTGCGCCTGAGCGAGCCAGCCGTGCAAGGCGATAGCGCTGTGGTGCACGTGGACGATGAAGGCGAGAATCCACGAGCCTGTCGGAGCCCCGATCACGAATCATTCTGGGGATTCAGCACCCGCGACCTGGTCTTGCACCGCGAGGGAGCGCAATGGCGTGTGACCGATGTCCGCCCGGGGTTCTCCGGCTCAGGAACCTGCGGACATCCGCCGCCCAAGGAGGCCGCCCGCCGCAAGCGGCTGGCACGGGTCGATTCGATCGTGACACACACGCCAAGCGAGATCGCGGGGACGTACCGGTTTGTGGTATCCACTCCCGGTGGCGACTCGGCCGTCCTGTTCAGCCGCACGGCGCGGTTCCCGCGGAACGCCGAAGCCGACCGCGGCGACCGCGACATCACCAGAGACATCGAGGACAGACGGCGTGGAGCGCTGGACCAGCAGTACGTCGGTTACGACATCGATGCCGTATGCAGCATTCGTGACGTCGATCTCCCGGCACAGCGCGGAACATTCGACTCCACGACCGACGATTGCTACCACACCGTGACGCTGGTTCCCGTCGCCAAGAGCCGTGACAGTACCACCTGGCGGGGATGGTCGGAAATGGAGGCCGAGGTCTACTTGCACCTTCGCAACACGCCTATCGGTGCCCGACTGGTCCAAGCCAGCAACATCGCTGACGAAGACTCTGCGTGGACCTTTTACCCTGGGTTCTGGACTCGATTTCGTGATGGACGGGTTCGGTTCAACCAAACCATGCTGCACAACGGCATCACCGTGCTCACGATCACTGGCGAGCGGATTTCACTCGAGACCTTGAGCGCCAAACCGAGACACTAGGGCCAAATAACGCCACGGGGGGAGTCGAGCTACCTTGACACATTCCCATATGGGCATATATTGCACCCATGGCCCGGCTGGCAACGACCTCGGACGTGTTCAATGCGGTGGCGGAGCCCCGCCGCCGCCAGATCCTGACCCTGCTGTCGGGTGGCGAGCGGTCCGTCAACGACCTCGCGCGGCAGCTCCGGGTCCGGCAGCCGCAGGCCTCCAAGCATCTCGGCGTGCTGCGGCAGGTGGGGCTGGTGCGGGTCCGCGGCGCCGGCCAGCAGCGGCTCTACGCCCTCAATGGCCAGGGACTTAAGCCGATCCACGACTGGGTCAAGACCTTCGAACGCCAGTGGAACGAGAGTCTCGACCGGCTCGATGCGTACCTCAAGGAACTCCAGAAGAAGGAGCGGGACGATGTCCGGAAGCGCTAGCCCCGGGGCGGAGCTCGTCGGCCGGGAGATCACCCTCACCCGCACCTTCGATGCGCCCCGAAGCCTGGTCTTCAAGGCGTGGACCGAGCCGGAGCACCTGGCCCGGTGGTGGGGGCCGCAAGGGTTCTCCAATCCGGTGTGCGAAGTGGACGCGCGGGTGGGCGGTGCTGTCCGCATCCATATGCAGGGCCCCGACGGCGGCATCTACCCGATGCGCGGCGTCTTCCAGGAGCTGGCGGCGCCGGAGCGGATCGTGCTCCTCACCGGCGTCGACGCGCCGGACGGCACGGTGCGATTCGAGGTCCTGACCACCGTCACCCTCGTCGAGTCGGGGGGCCGCACCACGCTCACCCTGCGCGCGCGGGTGGTCACTGCCGTGGCCGATGCCGCGATGAACATCGCCGGGATGGAACCGGGGTGGAGCCAGAGCCTCGACCGTCTGCAGGCCCTTGTGGCCCCGGGCCAGCCGATCCCGGCCCGGGAGCTCGTCACCGAGCGGGTCATCGCCGCGCCGAGGGAGCTCGTGTTCCGGGCGTGGACCGAGCCGGAGCAGGTGGCAGTGTGGTGGGGACCCAACGGCTTCACCAACACGATCCACGAAATGGACGTGCGGCCCGGTGGGATGTGGCGGCTCACGATGCACGGGCCCGACGGGCGGGACTATCTCAACGAGAACGTCTACCTGCAGGTCGTGCCGCCGGCGCTCCTGGTGTACTACCACCAGACCACGCCCAAATTCGTGGCCGTCGCCACCTTCGAGGACGCCCCCGGCGGCACGAAGGTCACGATGCGGGGCAACTTCCTGTCGTCGGAGGATTTCGACACTGCGTTGAATGTCGTCGGTGCCCGGGAAGGGGCGAAGCAGACCCTGGGGCGGCTGGCGGATCACGTCGCGCGCATCGGCCGATGACAGCGCAGGGGCGCGGCATGCCGCGCCCCTGCGGCTCACCTCTTACTTCTCACCGCTCATCCCCCCGCGATCGCGCCGATGACGAGGTATGGCTCGGAGCCGGACGCCACCGCCTCGGGGAGCGGCGTGTCCGGCGACTCGTGCGAAAGGTCCTTGCCGCAGGCGAAGAACCGGAGGAACGCCCGGCGCCTGTGGGTCGCGTGGTCGCGGATGGTGCCGCGGAGCATGGGGTAGCGGGCCTCGAGCGCGTCGAGGACGCTGCGCTGCGTCGGCGCCGTCCCCGCGTCGATGGTCACCTCCGGGCCCGTCCCGGCCAGGGTCCGGAGGTGATGGGGAAGCTCCACCCGGATCACGGAAGCGCCTGCACCTCGACCGACAGCACGGCCGGCAGGTCGCGCACCAGCGGCGCCCAGCTCTCCCCGCCGTCGGCGGAACCATACACCTGCCCGCCGGTCGTGCCGAAGTAGATGCCGCAGGGATCGAGGGAGTCGACCGCCATCGCCTCGCGGAGGACGTTCACGTAGCAGTCCTTCTGCGGCAGGCCCTTGGTCATCGCCTGCCACTCGTTCCCGCCGGTCTTGCTCCGGTACACGGTGAGCTTCCCGTCGAGCGGGAAGTGCTCGGAGTCGCTCTTGATCGGGACCACGAAGACCGTTTCCGGCTCGTGGGCGTGGACGTCGATCACGAAGCCGAAGTCGGTGGGGAGGTTCCCGCTCACCTCGCGCCAGGTGTCGCCGGCGTCGTCGCTCCGCATCACATCCCAGTGCTTCTGCATGAAGAGGGTGCTCGGCTTCGCCTTGTGCTGCGCGATGCGATGGACGCAGTGCCCCACCTCGGCCCCGGGGTCGGGAAGGAACTTGGAATGGAGCCCCTTGTTGATCGGCTTCCAGCTCTTGCCGCCGTCGTCGCTCCGGAACGCCCCCGCCGCCGAGATCGCGACGAAGATCCGCTTCGGGTCCTTGCCGTCGAGCAGGATGGTGTGCAGGCACATCCCGCCCGCGCCCGGCTGCCAGTGGGGACCGGTCCCGTGGCCCCGGAGGCCGGGGAGCTCGTTCCAGCTCTTGCCGCCGTCGGTGGACTTGAAGATCGCGGCGTCCTCCACCCCGGCGTACACCGTGTCCGCCTCGGTGCGCGAGGGCTCGAAGTGCCACACCCGCTTGAACTCCCAGGGATGCGGCGTGCCGTCGTACCACTGGTGCGTGCCCGGCGTGCCGTCGTACGCGAACTTGTTCTCCACCGGGGTCCAGGTCTTCCCGCCGTCGTCCGAACGCGGCACCTGCTGGCCGAACCACCCGCTCGACTGGGAGGCGTAGAGCCGGTCGGGGTTCACCGGCGAGCCCTTCACGTGATAGATCTCCCACCCGGCGAAGTGCGGCCCCTGCACCTCCCAGTTCTTCCTCTTTCCATCTGAGGTGAGGATGAACGCACCCTTCCTGGTGCCGACCAGCACGCGGACTCGACTCATCGGATCCCCCAAAGCGGTGGCTTGGCGTTCTCTGATGCAACGTGCAGGACGAATTGAAAAGGTCGGGCAACACGGGGGGCGTGTCAACGGCGGGCGGGCCGAGGAGCGGACCGGCGGGCGGTACGGAGGTGATGAAGTGAGGAGGCGGGGCGCGCTGTACCCACCAGGGCGCGGACTCGATCGACGCACCCAGCCGATGCTGCTGCGTAAGTCACAGTCATACAGCGGCTTACGGTCCACGTCGAGATCGCCCTGTCCCGTTCGACGTATCAGTGGAGCCCGGATCCGCCAGGCTTCGACCCGAACAAGGAGTCAGACGTTGGCCTCCACCACCGCCCGGGGCGCGAACACGATGCTCTGGATCATTCAGAGCGTCCTCGCCGCGCTCTTCCTCTATGCCGGCGGGTTCAAGCTCGTGACCCCGCTCGCCACCCTGGCAAAGTTGAGCCCCTTCCCCGCCCAGTTCCTCCGCTTCATCGGGATCTGTGAGGTCGCAGGCGCACTCGGCTTGATACTCCCGGGGCTCCTGGGTATCAAGAGGGGGCTGACCCCCCTCGCCGCCACGGGCCTGGTCGGGATCATGGTCGGGGCAGTCACCGCCACGATCGTTACGTTGGGCGTCCTCCCCGCGATCTTCCCGCTGGTCGTCGGACTCCTCGCGGCGGCGGTGGCATGGCGACGGTGGAGCTGGGCGGTCGAAATGGCCCCGGCCCGTTCGACATACCGGTAGGGCCGGACCGTCCGGCTCCCGAACCGATAAGGAGATACACGATGCGATTCCTGATGCTGGTGATCCCCAAGGCGTACGAGACGGCGGACGCGAACTTCGTCCCGCCCGCCGACCTCGTCGCGAAGATGGGGAAATTCAACGAGTCGCTGCGGAAGGCGGGCGTCCTTCTGAGCCTCGACGGGCTCCACCACCCGGCCCGGGCGGCGCGGGTCCGCTTCGGCGGCGGGAAGAGCACCGTCACCGACGGGCCGTTCGCCGAGGCAAAGGAGATGGTGGGCGGGTTCTGGATGATCCAGGTCAAGTCGCGGGAGGAGGCGCTCGAGTGGGCCCGCCGCGCGCCGATGCTCGACGGCGACATCATCGAGGTGCGCCAGGTCCAGGAGCTCGAGGAGTTCCTCGAGGACGTGCGGCGCGCCGCGGGAGGGAAGTGACGATGCGGTACCTGACCTTCGTCCGGGGGCGCGAGGACCAGGGCGCCCCATCGCCGGCGCTCGAAGCGGCGATGCAGAAGTTCATCGCCGAGTCGCTCGCCGACGGCACGCTGGTCCAGACGGGTGGGCTCTCCCGCTACCCCGACGCCACGCTCCTCCGGATCAAGCAGGGGAAGCTCTCGGTCACCGACGGCCCCTTCGCCGAGGCGAAGGAAGTGATCGGCGGCTACGCCATCATCGAGGCAACGTCGAAGGCGGAAGCGATCCGCATCTGCACCAGGTTCATGCAGCTCCACAGCCAGCACTGGCCCGAGTGGGAGGGTGAGGGCGAGATCCGACAGCTCGACTTCGTGGTCCCGTGACGGAGGAC
>DASYXP010000185.1:0-2890 GCA_035934835.1 Gemmatimonadales bacterium
GTGAGCGCGATCGGTGGGGGCGGGGTCATCGCTACAATATATGGAAGCGCCGCGGCGGCCCGGCCGGCGCCAGGTTCCCACTTCCCCTTTCCCCCGTCCTCCCGCTTCTTGAAGGCGATGAGCACACTCCTGTCCACCATCCGTGACCTTCACCGCCGCAAGGCGCGGGAGCGCCGCGCGCTTGCCCTGGCCGAGGGGGTCCGCCTGGTCGAGGAGGCGCTGGCGGCCGGGGTGGCCATCAAGGGCGCGGCCATCGCGCCGGCGCTCGAGGGGACCGCGCGAGGCCAGGCGCTCAAGGCGGCGCTCACGGCCCGGTCGGTGCCGCTGGAGCTGGTCACCGATGCCGAGCTGGTGGAACTCGCCGACACCGAGCATCCGCAGGGCGTGGTGGCCGTCACCTCGCCCAGGGCGTGGTCGTTCTCCGACATCCACGCGACGCGGGAGCATCCCGTCCTCGTGCTCGACGGCGTGCAGGATCCCGGCAACGTCGGCACGATCGCCCGGACGGCGCTCGCGCTCGGCGCCGCCGGCCTGGTGGCGCTCCCCGGCACCGCCGACCTGCTCAACCCGAAGGCGCTGCGCGGCTCGATGGGCGCCCTTTTTCGCCTGCCGGCGGTCCACGCCTCGGATGCCGAGTGCCTGGACTGGCTCAAGTCCAACGGCATCTCCCTCTGGGCCGCCGACACCGCCGGCGAGGACGTGCGCCGGATCGGTCCGCCGACGGCGCCGGTGGCGCTGCTCCTCGGGAACGAGGGCGCCGGGATCCGCGCCGATCTCCTTGCCGGCGGCGTGCGGCGGGTGTCGATCCCGATCGCGCCGCAGGCGGAATCACTCAACGTGGCCGTGGCGGCCGGCATCCTGCTGCACGAGGTGACCCGTGGCCGGTGACCTGACCCTGACCCTTTTCGGCGCGCTCCTCGGCGCCGTCCTCGGCAGCTTCCTCAACGTGTGCATCCTGCGCCTGCCGGCCAACGAGTCGGTGGTGCGGCCACCGTCACGCTGTCCCAAGTGCGGGTACGGCCTCCGGTGGTACGACAACATCCCGGTCGTCTCCTGGCTGCTGCTCCGCGGCAAGTGTCGCCAGTGCGCCGCGCCGATCTCGATCCAGTATCCGCTCATCGAACTCGTCACGGCGGCCATCTGGGCGGGGTTCGCCTGGGCCCTCGGCCCTTCGCTCGAGGCGTTCCGCGGCGCGATCTTCTTCACCATCCTCCTCGGCATCGCGATGACCGACGCCCGGGAGTACATCATCCCCGACGAGTTCTCCATCGGCGGCCTGATCCTCGGCGTGGCGCTCCACCTGCCCGACGGGTTCGGCGGGATCGGGCGTTCACTCCTGGGCGCCGCGGTCGGGTTCGGCGTGCTCTGGCTGGTGGCGGTGGTGGGGAAGAAGGTGTTCAAGGAAGACGCGATGGGCGGCGGCGACATCAAGATGATGGCGATGGTGGGCGCCTTCACCGGCGGCTGGGCCAGCGTGCTCCTGACGATCTTCCTCGGTTCGGTGCTCGGCGTGCTCATTTTCGTGCCGTGGGCGATGCTGCGGAAGGCGAAGCTGGTCCCCTTCGGCGTCTTCCTGGCCGTCGGCGCCGCCACCACCTACCTTGTCGGCGCCGCCATCATCGACTGGTACCGCCAGGTCGCGTTCGGCGGATGAGGCGGGTGCTCGTGGTGGCGGCCGTGGTGCTCGCCGCCTGCCGGGGGCGCCCGCCGGCCACGTCGGAGGCCGCGGAACTCACCCGCCTGATGGATTCGCTGGCGCCTTTCGTGGAACACGCGACGGGGCTCAGGTTCACCCACCTGCCGCGGGCAGAGATCATCTCCCGCGAACAGCTCCGCACGTATCTCGACGCCAAGTTCCGCGCGGACTTCCCGGGGCAGCGGATGCGCGACCTGCGGGACGCCTACCGCCTCCTCACGCTCCTTCCCGATTCCACCGACCTTGGCAAGCTCTACCTCGACGTGCTGAGCGAGCAGGTCGCCGGGTTCTACGACCCGGACTCCGCCGCCTTCTTCGGCGTGGCGGGCGCGCCCCCGGCATTCCGCGTGGCCACCGTCTCCCACGAGATGGTCCACGCGCTCCAGCACGACTACATCCCCCTCGACTCGATCCTGGGCCAGAAGGCCGACGCCGACCGGCTCCTGGCGGCGCAGTCGATCCTCGAAGGCCAGGCCACCCTCGCGATGATGCGGATGCAGCCCGGCGTCGGAGACCGGGTGCTCGACCCCTCGCTCTGGGAGACCGTGCGCGACCAGCTCGCGCAGAACCAGCGGACGATGCCGGTGTTTGCCGGCGCCCCGCGGGTGGTGCGGGAAGGGCTCATCTTTCCCTACCTGTCGGGCGCGGAGTTCATGCGCTGGTGGATGACCACCCATCCCGATTCGGTCCAGCCGTACGGCGCCCGGATGCCCACCAGCACCGAGCAGATCCTCCTCCCCAGCCACTACCAGGCCGGCGATGAGCCGATCCCGGTCTCGTTCACCGGCGGCCCCACCGATTCCGTCGACAGCGATGTCCTCGGCGACGAAGGGGTGCGGATCCTCCTTTCCGAGATCCGGGGCCAGGCCGAGGTGCCGACCGCCATACCCATAGGGTGGGGTGGCGACCGGTATGTGGTCTATGAGGCGGCATCCGGGCCGGCTCTCGTGTGGGCGGCGGTCTGGGACACCCCCGTGGCGCGGGATCGGTTCCTGGCCACCGCCAAGGAGCCCTGGCTGGCGCGGGTCCGCCCCGGGTACCGGATGTCGTTGGAGGCAAAGGACATCGATGGCCGGCCCGGCACTGTCTTCGTCCACGCGCCGGCGGGGTGGCCCGGTTGGCACGACCTCCCGGTCGCCGAAGCACCCCCTCTGTCCGTGACCGCCAAGCCCTAAGCCCGAAGCGGTAAGCCCT
>DASYXP010000202.1:0-10906 GCA_035934835.1 Gemmatimonadales bacterium
CCCACGGCTCCACGAAGGTCAGCACCGGCGAGCGGTCCCGCGGCGCGGTCTCGATGAGCGTCAGGTCGCGGAGTCCCGTGAGCGAGAGGTGGAGCGTCCGCGGGATCGGCGTCGCCGTCATCGTCAGCACGTCCACCGCCAGCTTGAGCGCCTTGATCCGCTCCTTGTGCTTGACGCCGAAGCGATGCTCCTCGTCAACGATCAGCAGCCCCACGTCCTGGAACGCCACGTCGGGGGAGAGGAGCCGGTGCGTCCCGATCACGATGTCGGTCTCGCCGGTGGTGAGCCGCGCGAGCGCCGCCCCCTGCTCCTTGGCCGTGCGGAACCGCGACAGCACCTCGAGACGCACCGGGAAGTCCGCCATCCGCTCCTGGAAGGTGCGCCCGTGCTGCTCGGCCAGGATCGTCGTCGGCACCAGCACGGCCACCTGCTTCCCCCCCTGCACCGCCTTGAAGGCGGCCCGCACCGCCACCTCGGTCTTGCCGTAGCCCACGTCGCCCACGAGGAGCCGGTCCATCGGCCGGGGGAGCTCCATGTCGCGCTTGACGTCCTCGGTGGCCTTCCGCTGGTCGGGCGTATCCTCATACAGGAACCCCGACTCGAGCTCGCGCTGCATCCGGGTGTCGGGCGGAAAGGCGAACCCCGCGGTCACCTTCCGCCGCGCGTACAGGTCCACCAGTTCACCGGCCATCTGCCGGATCGCGGCCCGGGTCCGGTCACGGGTCTTCTGCCACGACGAACCGCCGATGGTGTGGAGCTTGGGCGGCGGGCGGTCGCCGTCGTCGCCGGCGGCCCGGTAGTGCTCCAGCAGGTCGAGCCGGTAGAGCGGCACGTTGACCCGCGTCCCGCCGGCGTACTCCACCACCGCCACCTCGAGCGTCCCCGCGCCGATGGTGATCGTCTCGATCCCGCGATAGATCCCGATCCCGTGGTCCAGGTGGACGACGTAGTCCCCCGCTGCCAGCGCCCCCGTGGCCGAGGACGGCGCCGCGGTGCGATACCGCCGCGCCCGCCGGAGCCGCCGCGCCCGGCGGAAGATCTCGTGGTCGGTGAGCACCCGGAGGGTGGACATCACGAACCCGCCGTCGAGCGCCCCCACTTTGAGCGCGGCGTTCACGGTGCGGGCCCCCTCCGAGAGGAGGTCGTCGAGCCGCTCCCGCTGGCCGTCGTTGTCGCAGAGGATGACGCTCGGGTGCTCCCCGGCCAGGATGGCGCGCAGCCGTCCCAGGTCGCGGTCGACCCGCTCCGGCGGCAGGAATCCCATGTCGAGCTCGGGCTTGGCATCGCGCACGGTGAGCCGCGCGAACTTGCCCAGCGCGCGCATCCACCGGTCCGGCGCCTCCAGCACCTCCTCGCGTGCCGGTGACTCCTCGCCCAGCCGCCGCGCCACCGCCAGGTGATGCTCCGCGTCCCGCCAGGCGCGGCCCACCTCCTCGGCGTCGGGGCCCTCCCGCTCCTGGATGATCAGCGCGTCCGTCGGCAGGAGCTCGAGGAGCGTCCGCCGCGTCGCCGGTGCGTCGGCGCCCCCGCCCGTCCGGGCGGCGGCGGTGCGCGCCGGGGCCCGCACCGGCAGGATGGTCACGTCGGCCAGCGCCCCCTGCGAGCGCTGGGTGGTCAGGTCGAACGCGCGGAGCCCGATCAGGTCATCTCCCCACCACTCCGCCCGCACCGGCTGCGCCATCCCGAAGCCGTACACGTCGACGATCCCGCCGCGCACGCTGTACTCCGCCACCGCCGACACCGTCGGCACCCGCTGGTAGCCCATCGCCTCCAGCCGCTCGGTCACCGCTCCGAGCGCCGGGCCCTCCGCCAGCCCCTTGCCATCCTCCGGGGCGCGGAGCGTGAGCCGGGCCGACTCCAGCGCCTCGGCCATCGGGGTGCGCTCCGCGGTGGCGCGCGCGGTGGTCACCACGATCCGGATCCGTCCGTGCGCCAGGTCGTCGAGGGTCTCGGCCCGCTCCCCCGCGATCTCGTAATGCGATTCCTCCTCGCCCAGCGACTCGCGCTGGGGATAGAGGCCCACCGGAAGCTCGGTCAGGTGCTTGAGGTCGGTCAGCCAGCGCTCCGCCTCCGCCGGCCCCGGCGCCACTACGGCGATGAGCCGGGCCGGGTGCGCCCGCGCAAGCGATGCGGCGAGGACGGCCGGGCTCGACCCCGGCAGCCCGCCGAGCGCCAGGCGCTCACCGCGCGCGGGAAGGCGGGGGCCGAGCTCGAAGGCGCCGCGGGTGCGGTCGAAGGCGTCGACGATGAGGTCGAGGGGCCCCGACTTCGGCGGGGTCGCGATCTGCGGACGTGCGGTCACGGTCACTCGATCGATCCCTTTCGCGGCGCCCCGGCGCCGGCGACGAGCAGTTCACTGACAGCGAGCAGGAGCGCGGCCCAGAGCAGCGGCCCACGCAGGTCGGTACGCCGGGCCAGCCCGAACGCAGCGGCCGGCACGTCTTCGAGCTTCACCACTCGAGCGGTCGGCCAGAGGGCCCGCACGGCGCCGGCGGCGGCGGGAGAGAGATCGGACTCCCGCGGATCGGCATTGGCGGCCAGCGCGCCGACGGTGTCGCCCCCAGCCAGGAGCCAGTAGAGGCCTGGCTGCGGCGGGGTGAACGCCGCCCCGCCCTCGACCGTCGCGCTCCCCCCGGCCCACCGCACGCGATCCACCGATCCCGGCAGCAGCACCGGGGTCCCGACCGCGGCGTCGATCGCCGATTCCTCGCCCGGCGCGATCCGCCCCACCAGCGCGTCGATGAACGGGACGAACCCCGCCACCAAGGGGAGTTCGGTCCACCCGGGCTCGAGCCGGCTGCCGAGCAGGAGCACGGGCCCGGACCGTACGAGCCACGGTTCTCCGCCGACGGTGATCAGCACGCCGGTCCGCCCGCTCCCGGTCGGCACGAGCCGGTACCGCCGCCACACGCGGGCCGGCCGGAGCCAGGCGGAGCTGTCGATCGCGGCGGTGTCGTCGACGAGCGCGCCGTAGCGCCACGCCACACCCCGCGCCGCGAGCGCCCGGTCGAGCGCGCCGACGAGCGCCGGGTCCTCCGGCGGGAAGACGACCGACGCCCCGGCCCCCAGGCTCCCGACCCGGAGCCCGTCCCCCGCCACGGCCCGGCCATCGGCCACCAGCGTCGCGAGCGCCGCGGCGACGTAGCGGTCGCTCGCCGACCACGCCACCCGCGCGGGCGGCGCCACCCTGACGGCGATGGTCCGCGCGTCGTCGCCGCGAAGTTCGTCAGGATCGAGCCGCGCCGTGAGCGCCGTCCACCCGGCCCGTCCACCGGGCAAGGTGACGACGGCGGGGCGTCCCAGCCCCACCAGCGCCTGGCGGGAAGGGCCGGCGCCCAGCGTGAGCGTGACCGGGACCGGCGTCGAGTCGTGGTCGCCGGCGACGGTCACCGTCACCGTTCCGCCACCCGGGCTCCACGGTCCCGCGCCCGGTGAGACCGACGCGATGCCCAGGTTCGGTGGCGGTGCGCCCGCCGGCGCGCCGACCAGCACGGGCTGGCGCGTGGCCGCGGCGCCCAGTGCGCTCCCCTGCAGGTCGGACAGGACCACGACCCCGCCCGGAAGCCCCGCGCCCCCGACGATCCGGCCCGCCACGTCGATCGCGGCGCCGAGGTCCATCCGCGCGGCGCTCGGCGCGAGCGAATCGACGAGCCGGCGGAGGGACGCGGCGTCACCGCGACGCGGGATGCCGTCCGCGGTCAGGAGCCAGAGCCGGTCGCCGGCGCCGGCCCGGGCCAGCACCTCGCGCGCCGCCCGGCGCAGCGCGGCCAGGCGCGGCGTCCCGCCCACGGTGACGCCGGACGAGAGCGAGTTGTCGAGCACCAGCACGACGGCCGTCGGCGCGTGCGGCCCTGCCGACCCGAGCGGCACCGTGGGCCCCGCGGCCGCCAGCACCAGCGCCACCACCAGCAGCGTGCGGAGGAGGAGCAGCAGCCACTGCCGCAGGAGCAGGCGCCGCTGGTGCTGCCGTGTCGCATCCCGCAGGTAGCGCACCGCAGGGAACACGACCGTCGGGGGTTCGCGTTGCGCCCGGAAGTGGAGGAGCAGCGGGATCGCCGCGGCCGCGAGCCCCGCAAGCGCCCACGGGTAGAGGAAGGCGATCACGCGAGCCCGGGCCGCACCAGCACCTCCCGGAGTGCCACGCCGAACGGCGTATCGGTCGTGACCCGATGGTATTGGATCCCGTGCCGCCCGCAGTCCTGCCGCCATCGCGCCACCGCGTCCGCGACCGCGGCCCGGTATGCGGGCGCCCAGTCGCGGGGGCGGAGCACGACCGCCGCGTGCGTCTCCGGATCCTCGAACCGGGCCTCCGCCGGGCCGCTGAGCTCCGCTTCGGCCGGGTCCATCACGTGGACGACCAGCACCTGGTGGCCGCGGTGACGCAGGAAGCGCAAGGCGCGGAGGGCCAGCGCCTCGTCGAGCAGCAGGTCGGAGATGAACACCACCAGCCCGCGCCGCCGCAGAAGGTCGGTGACCCGCCGGAGCGCCGGCTCCGCCGCCGTCCCGGCGCCCGGAGCAAGCGCGGCGAGCGTGGCGCAGAGCCGGTGCCACTGCGCGGATCGGGCACGTGGCGGGAGCACGGCGCGCACCTCGTCGTCGAACGCGATGCAGCCGGTGGCGTCGCGCTGCCGCAGGAGCACCAGGCCGAGGGCCGCCGCGATCCGCCGGGCGTAGTCGAGCTTGGTGAGGGTGCGCTCCGGCGCGCCGCTCCAGGCCATCGAACGGCTCACGTCCGCGACCAGCACGGCCCGGAGGTTGGTCTCCTCCTCGAACTGCTTGACGTAGGGCCGTTCGGTGCGGGCCAGCAGGCGCCAGTCGAGGTAGCGCGGCTCATCGCCCGGCTGGTAGGCCCGGTGCTCGGCGAACTCCACCGAGAACCCGCGCCGTGGCGAGCGATGCAGTCCCGCCAGGAACCCCTCCACCACCCCTTCGGCGAACAACTCAAGCCCGCCGAGGCGGGAGGCCTCCAGCGGGTCGAGCAGATCATACCGGGCGGGACGCGCCGCCACGGAGGTTCCCGTCATTCCGGGCCGCAAGCTACCCCGGCCGGTGGCCCCCGTCAACGCGACCGGCGCTGTCCCGCCAAGCGGACATCCGGCCGGTGCCGACCCCGGTGCCGGCCCCGCAAGCACCTGCCCCGCTTGAAGTTGCCGGGAGACTGGCGACTGGCACGGCTCCTGCTCATCCTTCCCCTGCCATTCAGTATCGTCCCTCGGAGGACATATGCTCACCCTGCTCGGCCTGGCGGCGGCGCTTGCTGCTCCGGCCACCCCGCGCCCGGCCACGGTCGTCCGGGCCCCCCGCGACCTGACCGCGGCGCCGCTCTACCGCCTCATCGACGACGCGCGCCCCAAGGTGAGCATCTGGACCAACTCGACGAACCCCTACCAGCGCGGCGACCGGGTGCGCGTGTACCTGTCGGCGCAGACCGATGCGTATGTGATGGTGCTCCGGATCGACACCGACGGCCGGGTGCGCGTGCTCTATCCGGTCGAACCCTGGCAGGATGACTTCGTGCGTGGCGGCCGCACCTTCGAGATCCTCGGCCGCGACGACGATAACGCCTTCGACGTCGACGACTATCCCGGGGTGGGCTACGTCTTTGCGGTGGCCTCGGACGACCCCATCAGCTTCGACCAGTTCGTCCGGGGCGACCACTGGGATTACCGCACCATCGCCGACGGCCGGGTCCGGGGCGATCCGTACGTGGCGCTCACCGACTTCGCCAACCAGCTCGTCGGCCAGAGCGACTGGGACTACGACATCACGTCGTATGACGTCGAGCAGCACTACGACTATCCGCGCTTCCTCTGCTACGACTGCCACGCCTACGCGGCGTACTCGTACTGGGATCCCTACACCCAGTACTGCCCGCGGTTCCGGATCGTGGTGTACAACGACCCGTACTACTACCCCTATTACTACGGCGGGCGCCGGGTGTCGGTGGTGCGCCCGATCCGGCCGCAGCCGCGCTTCGTCTTCAAGGATTACGCCGGCACCGGCCAGTACGTGACCCAGCACGACCGCCGCCCCATCCGGCCCACCGGCGTCGGCGGCCAGAGCTTCGTTCCGGACCGCGGCCGCACCGGCGCCGACCTGGGCGGGCGCGGCAGCATTCCCGCGCCGCAAGGCTATGGGCGCCGGCCGGTCCGGCCCGACGTGAGCGGCGGGATCAGCCAACCGGGCCAACCGCAGGGCCGCGAGGTCCGGCCCGACGTGGGAGGGATCGGCCCGATGCGACGGCCGGTGACCGGCGGCGCGGGGCAGGCCGATCCGGGGAACCCGAACATCACGCCGCGGCCCGACCCGAACAGCGGGCGCCGCCCTGAGGTCAACCCGCCCGCCGGTGGGCAGGCGCAGCCTCAGCCGCGGCAGCCCCAGGGAGACCAGCCTCGGCCCGAGCGGCGCCCCGAGGTGCAGCCGCCGGAGCGGGTGGAGCCACAGCGCCAGCCGTACCGGCCGCCGGAGGAACCCCGCCGCGTCGAACCGCGCAACGAGGCGCCACCGCGCATCGAACGCCCGGCACCGCCACCCCGGGCCGAGCGCCCGCGGGAACAGCCACCCCGGGGCGGCGGCGGCGGCCAGCCAGAGCTGCGGCGCCGCAAGCCCTGAGGGCGGCGACACGAAGGTCGACGGGGCCCGGACCACGGGCCCCGTCGCCTTATATTTGCCCCATGCCTGACTCCCTTGCCGACTTCGACGCCTTCCGCAGCCGGATGAACGAACGGATCTTCAGCGCCGACAACCTCGTCGTCAACCGTTTCTTCCGACTCGACGGCCAGGCGTATGAGGATGGCGCGCTCGGGAAGAAGACCAAGGAGATGCTGGGCCTCGTCTCCTCGATGGTGCTCCGGTGCGACGACTGCATCACCTACCACGTGGTCCAGTGCGCCCGGCAGGGTGTGACCGACGAGGAGTTCTTCGAGGTCTTCTCGGTGGCGCTGGTCGTGGGCGGCAGCATCGTGATCCCGCACCTGCGGCGCGCGGTGGACCGGCTGGATGAGGTGCGGCGGGTGGGCGTTCAGGGCGGGTAAGGCGGACCCGGCGGGGAGCGCGGTCCGAAGGACCTGGGCCTACCTCGCTCACGCTCCCATCGATCTTGTCCGCCTTGCCCGCCTTACCCGCCCCGCCCGCTTATCTTCCGCGCCATGAAGCAGTCCCGGATCCGCAATTTCTGCATCGTGGCGCACATCGACCACGGCAAGTCGACCCTGGCCGACCGGCTGATCGAGGCCACGGGGGCGGTCGAGAAGCGCGCGATGCGGGCACAGATGCTCGACACGATGGACCTCGAGCGCGAGCGCGGCATCACCATCAAGCTCAACGCCGTCCGGATGCGCTACCAGGCGGCGGGCGGCGAGGAGTACGAGCTCAACCTCATCGACACCCCCGGGCACGTCGACTTCACGTACGAGGTGAGCCGCTCGCTCGCCGCGTGCGAGGGGGCCATCCTGGTGGTCGACGCCTCGCAGGGGCTCCAGGCGCAGACGCTCTCCAACCTCTTCCTCGCCCTCGACGCGGGGCTCGAGATCATCCCGGTCCTCAACAAGATCGACCTCCCCGGTGCGGAGCCCGAGCGCCGCGCCAAGGAGATCATGGACCTCATCGGGGCCCGGCGGGAGGAGATCCTGGCAGTGAGCGCCAAGGAGGGCACCGGGATCCCCGCCCTCCTCGAGGCGATCGTCGCGCGGGTGCCGGCCCCCCGCGGCCGGCCCGACGCCCCCTTCCGGGCGCTCGTGTTCGACAGCTACTTCGACCGCTACCGTGGCGCCATCCCGAGCATCCGCGTGGTGGACGGCACCATCCGCCCGAAGATGCGGATCGCGTTCGGGTCGCACCCGACGGACGTGTACCTGGTGGACGAGGTGGGCTACCTCCAGCTCGGCCAGCGCCCCACCGAGCAGCTCGAGGCGGGCGAGGTGGGCTACCTCGTGGCCAACCTCCGCACCGTCGGGGACACCCGCGCCGGCGACACGATCTTCGACGCCGACGACCGCGCCACCGAGCTCCTCCCGGGGTACCGCGACGTCAAGCCGATGGTGTTCGCGGGCCTCTACCCGACCGACGCCAACCAGTACGAGGCGCTGCGCGACGCGCTCGAGAAGCTCAAGCTCAATGACGCCTCGCTCCAGTACGAACCCGAGACCTCGACCGCACTGGGCTTCGGGTTCCGCGCCGGATTCCTCGGCCTCCTCCACATGGAGATCGTGGCCGAGCGGCTGCAGCGGGAATTCGACCTCGACCTCATCACCACCGTGCCGACGGTGGAGTACCACGTGTACCGCACCAACGGTGAGGAGGTCATCGTCGAGAACCCCTCCACCCTCCCCGACCCCGGCGGCATCGACCGGATCGAGGAGCCGTACGTGAAGGGGCGCATCATGGTCCCTGCCGACTACATCGGCGGGATCATGAAGCTGGGCCAGGACCGCCGCGGCGTGTACCTCGGGATGAAGTACCTCGACCCGACCCGGGTGGAGTTCGACTGGGAATTCCCCCTGGGCGAGATCGTGCTCGACTTCTACGACCGCCTGAAGAGCATCAGCCGGGGTTACGCGTCGTTCGACTACGAGCTGTCGGGATACCGCCCCAACGAACTGGTGCGGCTCGACATGCTCATCAACGGCGAGCAGATCGACGCGTTCAGCGTCATCATCCACCGCGACAAGGCGTACGAGTGGGGCCGGAAGGTGGCGGAGAAGCTCAAGGAGCTGATCCCCCGCCAGCTCTTTGCCGTGGCCATCCAGGCCGCGATCGGCTCGAACGTCATCGCACGCGAGACGATCAGCGCGCTCCGCAAGGACGTGCTCGCCAAGTGCTACGGCGGCGACGTGACGCGGAAGCGGAAGCTCCTGGAGAAGCAGAAGGAAGGGAAGAAGCGGATGAAGCAGATCGGCACCGTGGAGATCCCGCAGGAGGCATTCCTGGCGGTGCTGCAGGTGGAAGATTAGGGAACGGCGAACGGACGCCCAGGCGCTCGGATGCCCCGGCGCCCGGACGCCCGAACGCCTGTCCCTCTCTGCGTCGGAGCGTCCGTGACCGGTTCCCCCACCCTCGTCATCCAGACCGCGTTCCTCGGTGACGTCGTGCTGACGATCCCGCTCCTCGATGCGTTGGCGGAGCGCTACGGCCCGGTGGACGTCGTGACCACGCCGGGCGCGGCCCCGCTCGTCGAGACCCACCCGGCGGTGCGGCGGGTCATCCGCTACGACAAGAAGGGAGCGGACCGGGGCTTCGGGCGCTTTCGGCAGGTGGTGCAGGCACTCCGTGCGGAGCGCTACGCCCGCGCCTACCTGCCGCACCAGTCGTGGCGGTCGGCGGCGCTCGCGGCGCTGGCGGGGATCCCCGAGCGGATCGGCTTCCGCGAGAGCCCGGCGCGCGCGACCTACACCGAGCGCCGTCCCCGGCCCCGCGGCCTCCACGAATCGGCGCGGCTCCTCCACCTCCTCGACCCGGCGCCGGCGCCGCGACCGTTCCGGCTGGCGCTCACCGACGCCGACCGCGGTCGCGCCGCGGCCTGGTTGGCGGAGGCGGGCGTCGCGGCGCCGTTCGTGGCGCTGGCCCCCGGCTCGATCTGGGGCACCAAGCGCTGGCCCCACTATGCAGCGCTGGCGCAAAAGCTCGATATTGCTGTGGTGGCGGTCGGCGGTCCGGAGGACGCGGCCCTGGGCCAGGCGATCCTCGGTGCGGCGCCGGGCCGGGCGTCGAGCGCGGTGGGCGCGCTCTCGCTCCGGGAGTCGGCGGCGCTGATCGAACGCGCCGCGCTGCTCGTGACCAACGACTCCGCCCCGCTCCACCTGGCCACCGGCGTCGGCACGCCGGTGGTGGCGGTCTTCGGGCCGACGGTGCCGGCATTCGGCTTCGGCCCACTCGGCGCCGACGACGCCGTCGTGGAGCACCACGCGATGCCCTGCCGCCCCTGCTCATCGCACGGGCCGGAGACCTGTCCCCTCGGCCATCATCGTTGCATGGTGGAGCTCGGCCCCGAACTCGTGGCGCGCGAAGTCCATCGGATCCTCACCCTGCGCGGAGCCCGCCGGTGAAGCACATCCTCGGCATCGACCTGGGCGGCACCAACATCGTCGTCGGCTGCGTGGCCGAGGACGGATCGCGCGTGCTGGGGCTCGTGAGCGAGCCCACCGAGGCCGCCACCGGCGCCGAGGGGGTGCTGGGCCGGATGCTCGACCTCGCGCGGCGGTCGATGGCGCTCGCCGGCAGGGAGCAGCCGAAGCTCGACGTCATCGGCGTCGGCATCGGGGCCCCGGGACCGCTCGACGCCGCGCGCAACATCATCCGGCTGGCACCCAACCTCGGCTGGCGCGACTTCCCGCTCCGGCTCCGGATCGCCGAGGGGCTCGGGATCCCGGCGGTGCTCGACAACGACGCCAACTGCGCGGCGCTCGGCGAATGGTGGCAGGGCGCGGCGCGGCGGACCTCCGACGCGGTGTGCCTCACCATCGGCACCGGGATCGGCGGGGGGATCATCATCGACGGGAAGCTCTACCACGGCGCGTCGAGCGCCGCCGGGGAGCTGGGCCACACCACCATCGACGTCGGCGGCCGGCGCTGCAAGTGCGGCAACTACGGGTGCATCGAGGCCTACGCATCGGGACCGGCCATCGCCGCCCGCGCGGTGGAGGCGCTCGAGGCGGGCGCCGCATCGAACCTTCCCGGGATGGTGGGCGGCGACGTCGGGCGGATCACGGCCCAGACCGTGTACGACGCAGCGTACGCCGGCGACGAGCTGGCGCTCGACGTGGTGCGCGACACCGCGGTGTACCTGGGCGCGGCGATCGCCAACTTCATCAACATCTTCAACCCCGAGGTCGTGGTGGTGTGCGGCGGCGTCACCAAGGCCGGGGAAAAGCTCTTCCACCCGCTGCAGCGCGAGGTGGCCAAGCGCGCC
>DASYXP010000213.1:0-4164 GCA_035934835.1 Gemmatimonadales bacterium
CCGCGCCGAGGTCCGGGGGATGGAGGACCACGGCCTCCACGCGACCGCCAAGCACTTCCCCGGCCACGGCGACACCGGCACCGACAGCCACATCGCGCTGCCGGTCATCACCGCCGACTGGCGCCGGCTCGACACCCTGGAGCTCGTGCCATTCCGCTCGGCCGTGGACGCGGGCGTCACCGCGGTGATGAGCGCGCACATCGCGCTCCCCGGTCTCGACAGCGGGGCCATCCGGCCGGCCACGCTCGATCCCCGCATCCTCACCGGGATCCTCCGCGATTCGCTCGGCTTCAAGGGCATCATCATCACCGACGCGCTCGACATGGGCGCGCTGGTGTCGACCTACGGCGCCGGCAAGGCGGCGGTCCTCGCCTTCCAGGCCGGCGCCGACCTGCTGCTCCAGCCCGCCGACCCGGCGGAGGCCCTCGCCGCGCTCGACCAGGCCTACGACGACCACCAGATCACCGACGAGCGCCTCGACCAGTCGGTGCGCCGGGTGCTGGCCCTCAAGGCCTCCCTCGGCCTCTTCCGCCGCCGGACGGTCGACCTGGAAGCGATCCCGTACGTGGTCGGCGACTCGGCCTTCCAGCGCGAGGCGCGCGACGTGTCGCAACGCGCCGTCGTGCTCGTCAAGGACAGCGCCGGCATCGTGGACTCGCTCCGGCGCGGGCACGGCCGGATCACGCTCGTGACCTACGGCGACGAGAACGCGCCCAACGTCGGCATCCGCCTGGCGCAGGAACTTCGGGTGGCCGGGCACGCGGTCAACCAGTTCAAGCTCTGGGCGATGAGCGGCCCGGCCAGCTACGACTCGGCGCGGACGCTGATCGCCCGGAACGGCGACGTCGTCTTCGCGGCATCGGTGCGCACATCCGCGTGGCGCGGTACGCTGGCGCTCCCTGATGCCTGGGCCCAGCTGGTCGACAGCGTCTCCCGCACCCGGCCCACGGTGCTGGTGTCGGAAGGCTCCCCCTACATCATCGAACAGGCCCCGGCGGCGGCGAGCTACCTCATCGGCTGGACGCCGAACCCGTTCGCCGAGATGGCGATCGGCAAGGCGCTGGGCGGCACCGCGCCGATCACCGGGCACCTGCCGATCTCGATCCCGCCGCTGTTCCCGCTGGGCACCGGGATCGTGCGGCCATGACGCTCGGCCGCACCCTCGCCATCGGCGCGCTCCTCACCGGGTGCGCCGCACAGCCGCCCACCTCGGCGCCGACGCCGGCCTGGGCGCTGCCCCACGCGCCCCGCGACAGCGCCGAGGCACGGTTCCCCGACGCCGTGCGGTTCCTCGATTCCGCGGTGGCCAACGGCGCCGCCCCCGGTGCGGAGCTGGCCGTGAGCTGGCGTGGGCACCGGTGGTACCACGGCACCGGCCGCCTCGGCATCGACGACGCGAGCGTGCCCGACTCGCTCACGCTCTACGACCTGGCGTCGGTCACCAAGGTCACGGCGATGACCCCGCTTGCGCTCTTCGCCGCCAGCGAAGGGAAGCTCGACCTCGATGCGCCGATCCAGCGCTACGTCCCGGAGTTCCAGGGGCCGAACAAGGACCGCGTCACGGTGCGCCACCTCCTGACCCATTCGAGCGGCCTCCCCGCCTGGCGCCCCCTCTACCTGCAAGCCACGACCCGCGCCGGGGCGATGGCCCTGGCCGACTCGACCCGGCTCGACACGCTCCCCGGCACCCGGATGGTCTACTCGGACCTCGGCATCATCGTGATGACGCAGGCGCTCGAGCGGATCTACGGGCACCGGATCGACACGCTCGCCGCCGAGCGGGTGTTCGGTCCCCTCGGGATGGCCTCGACCCGGTACCTGCCGCCGGTCGCGTGGCTCCCGCGGATCGCGCCGACCGAACTCGACACCGTCTGGCGGCACCGCATGCTCCGGGGCGAGGTCCACGACGAGAACGCCTCCCGCCTGGACGGCGTGTCGGGCCACGCCGGGCTCTTCAGCGACGGCGTCGACATGCTGGCCTACGGGGAGTGGTGGATCGGCGAATGGAAGGCGTGGTCCGGCCTCGGTCCCGCCGGAACGAAGGCTCCGGCCTATCCACCCCTCCGCCTCACCGCCTTCCCGGGCTTCGTCGTCCGGCAGGACACGCCGCCCGGGTCGAGCCGCGCCCTCGGGTGGGACACGCCGGGCGACATCTCAAGCTCGGGGCACTTCATGTCCGTCCGAAGCTTCGGCCACACCGGATTCACGGGGACCTCGATCTGGATCGACCCGACGCGCGACCTGGTGATCGTGCTCCTGAGCAACCGGGTGCACCCGACCCGGGCGAACCAGAATTGGGGGGTCGAGGTGCGGGGTGGCGTGGCGGACCGGGTGGTCCAGGCGCTCGAACCCGGCGCGCCGAGGCGCCCGTCCGTTGACTCGGCCGGGGCGCGTCCCTAGGTTGCACGGAGACCCGTGAACCGGCCCTCCGGGGCCCTCGAAGGAGCAGGCGAGATGAGCAGCAGCGTGGAGCAGCAGGCGGCGCCAGGGGCGTTCCAGCTCACCCTGACGGACAACGCCAAGGTCGAGGTGCGGAAGTTCATGGAGGCCGAGAAGGTGCCGGCCGAGAGCGGCGGGCTCCGGGTGAGCGTGCTGCCCGGCGGGTGTTCCGGCTTCAAGTACAGCCTCAACATCGAGGAGCGGGCGCTGGACGACGACGCCGTGCTCGAGGTCAACGGCATCCGCGTGTTCGTCGACGCCTTCTCGATGCAGTACCTGAACGGCGTGTCGATCGACTACGTGACCGCCATGCAGGGCTCCGGCTTCAGCTTCCACAACCCGAACGCCACCGGCGGCTGCGGGTGCGGAACGAGCTTCACTGCCTGATGACGTGAGCGGTGAGCGGTAAGTGGTGAGCGGGGGGCTCCGACGACCGGACGCCCCCCGATCCGTTGAGGGGCCCCGCTTACCGCTCACCACTTACCGCTTACCTTATCACGGAGCCGACCCTTCACGGAGCTCCCCTGCACACCCTCGACCTCGCCACGGTCGTCCTCTACCTCGCGGTCATCACCACGATCGGCATCCGCGCTGGTCGGGGGCAGCGCACGGCGTCCGACTACTTCCTCGGCGCCCGCGACCTCCCCGCGCTCGCCGTGCTGTTCTCGATCGTGGCCACCGAGACATCCGCGCTCACCGTCATCTCGGTCCCCGGGATCGGCTTCACGGGCGACCTGACGTTCCTCCAGCTCGGGTTCGGCTACATCATCGGGCGGATCGGCGTGGCGGCGTGGCTCCTCCCCGGCTACTTCGACGGCTCCCAGGAGACGGCGTACGCGCGGCTCGCCTCGCGCTTCGGCGACCGCACCCGGCGGGTGGTCTCGGCGGTGTTCCTGGTCACCCGTTTCCTGGGCGACGGCGTCCGCGTCTTTGCCGGGGCCATCCCGCTCGCCCTGCTGGCCCGGTGGAGCATCCCCACGGCCATCATCGTGATGGGCGCCATCACCCTGCTCTACACCTGGTACGGGGGGCTCAAGGCCGTGGTGTGGACCGACGTGCTCCAGCTCGCCGTGTACACCACCGGCGGGGTCGTGGCGCTCGGGATCGCGCTGCACCTGGGTGGCGGGGCGGGCGCGGTGCTCTCGGCCGCCGCCCTGGCCGGAAAGCTCCGGGTCATCTCCGCCCACTGGAACCTGACCGAGCCGTACACGCTGGTGGGCGGGATCGTCGGCGGTGCCCTCCTCTCCGCCGCATCACACGGGACCGATCATTTGATCGTCCAGCGGCTCCTGGCCACGCGCTCGCTCAAGGACGCGCGCCAAGCGCTGGTCGGGTCGGGCGTGGCGGTGTGCCTCCTCTTTGCGCTCTTCCTGCTCATCGGGGTGAGCATCCAGGCCGGCGGGCTCGCCGCCCCGGACCTCGCCGGCGACCAGGTCTTCCCGCAGTTCATCCTGGCGCACCTTCCGGCCGGGCTCGCAGGCCTGATGATCGCAGGGATCCTCGCCGCGTCGATGGGCACCCACAGCTCGGCCATCAGCGCGCTGGCGAGTTCCGTCACCCACGACCTCTACGCCGGCTGGACCGGTCGCACCGATCCCGGCCACCTGCTGCGCGTCGGGCGCGCCTTCGCGCTCGGATGGGGCGTGGCCCTGATCCTGGCCGCGCTCGCGTTCCACGCCTTCGCCGCGGGGAACACCCCCGTCGTGGTGCTGGCGCTCTCGATCG
>DASYXP010000217.1:0-10635 GCA_035934835.1 Gemmatimonadales bacterium
GTCGAGCACGAGCGCCTTGATGCTGTCGACCGGCGTGAGCTGCAGGAGCGGAATGCTGACCTTGGCCGCGAACGCCTTGGCCGATTGAAGCGCGCTCGCCGTGTCGCCCGGTGCCTTCGGGATCGTCCGGGCCGGCGTGGCCCGCCGAGCCCCGACCCGGGCGCCGGTCACCGCCAGCTGGTCGATGACCACCTTCTTCTCGAAGAGGGCCGCCGGGTCGACGTCGAACACCATCCGGTCGGCATCAAAGGTGTTGTGGGTCGAATCGTTCGGATCGGCCAGCTGCAGGCCGTCGAGTTCCACCGAACCGCGGAACAGGTGGATGTGGAACGCCGCCAGGTCCACCTCAGCGCCCGTCATCTTCGTGCCGGCGGCGATCACCGCACGGCGGCCGAGCCAGTCGGCGAAGAGCACCCACCCGAGGCAGATGACGAGCAGGAAGACCGCGAGCGGGATGATCGCCTTCCAGCGGAAGAGGCGCGTGGTCATCGCGTCACTCCGGCCGGAAGAGGCGGTAGTAGTTGTAGAGTTGCGATCCGGTCACCGCCTTGTAGAGCCGGGAGCCCATCACCTTCTGGCCGATCGTGGCCCGGTAGCGGACCACCGCCCACCGGAAGAACAGGACCATCGGCACGAAGAGGACCAGCCACGATACCAGGCTGCCGAGCGCCACCGTGTTGTTGAAGTTGGTGAAGGGGACGAGCGGCGTGTTGGCGAGCCGGGTCCAGAAGGGCGTGAGGCCCGGCGAGTCGATGAGGAGCGCGCGGCCCACCCGGTCGAAGACGGGATCGAGCGCAAAACCGAGCGGGACCGACAGCGCCCACCCGAGCATCCCCGCCCCGAAGGAGACGTTGAGCAGGAAGAGGAGCACGACGATCGCCACGTTGGTCAGGCTGAACAGCGGCGTGAGGCCGAGTGCGGCGCCGAGCGCGAGCCCGAACGCCACCTGGTTGGGCGAGCCGTCGGAATGGAGCGTCTTGACGATCGACTGGATCAGCTTGAGGATGGCGAGCACCGACCCTCCGGAGCCGGGAATGCCAGAAGCTAGCCGGGCGCCGCACCGGGCGGGAGTTGCAGATGCGCCACAGCCCGGCAGCGCCACTGTGGCGCCGCCGGGCTGTGGGCGGAGCGCACGGCCCCGACTACGGGCCGTCCGCTGGCGTCACTTCGTGGGCCGCGCGATGGCCGTCAGGACCGAGTCGAGCTGGCGGTAGGCCAGCGGATCGATCTCGCGGAATGGCGCCGCGACATAGGCGATCTTCCCGTCCGGCCCGACGACGTACAGGGTCCGGTTATCGACGTGGTACTTCTCGTTCCGGGCCCCGTAGATCCGGCCCACCGCCCCCGCCGTGTCGCTCAGGAAGCGGAAGGGGAAGTTGCTCTCCTTGGCCCAGTCGGCCAGGGTGGTGTCGGCGTCCACGCTGATGGCAAGGAGCGTCGCCCGCTTGCCGTTCCCGAAGAGCTGCGCGTACTGATCACGGTACGCGTCCATTTGGATGGTTCAGCCCTTGGTCCGCGCCTGGAAAAAGAAGGCGATCACCACGGTCTGGTCGCGGAAATCGCTCAGGCGGATCGGCTTGGCCGTGGGGCCGTCCTTCGTGGCGCCCGGGAGCACGAAGTCCGGCGCGACCATTCCCACCGCGAGGGGCGCGGGAGCCGCAGGCGGCGCCTGTTGCGCCGCAACGGTGGCCGCGCCGAGCAGCGCCGAGAGCGCGAGCCCGTAGTTCCGAAGTGCGTTCACGTCATTGCCTCCCCTGTTCATTGCCGGGCCGCGGTGTTCCCTGCCCCGTGGCCACCACGCGCCAGATCTTACCCGCCGCATCCGATGCTATATAGAGCGCTCCATCCGGCCCAACCGCAAGCCCCGAGGGGCGGAATGTCACCCCGGGCCGGGCGGTGGCAAACGTGCGAAAGGCTCCCGTGGCCTTCCCGCCCGTGAACGGGATGTACACCACGCGGAAGCCGGCCTGCGGCAGCGGCGCCCGGTTCCACGAACCGTGAAAGGCGAGGAATGCGCCGCCCCGGTACTCCGGCGGGAACGCGGTGCCGTCGTAGAATGCCAGCGACATCGGCGCCCAGTGTCCCGGGAAGCCGATCACGGGGAGAGCCTTTCCGGCGCAGCGGCCGGTGCGCCGGCCATCGCCGCCGTACTCGGGCGCCGTCACCTTCTTCCCCTGCAGCTCATCGTAGTAGCAGTACGGCCACCCGTAGTCCGCGCCCGCCGGCACCGGCCCGAACTCCTCGGCCGGCAGCTCGGCGTTGAGCGAATCGCTGAAGCCCCAATTGTCCCCCAGCTGGTCACGCCCGTGGACCGCCATCCACATCGTCCCGGTCGTCGGCTCGAAGGCGAACGCCTCCGCGTTCCGGAGCCCGGTGGCGAACCGGTGTCCGGCCGCGGGCACCTGGTCCGTGCCTCCCGCCGCGAACGTCCAGATACCGGCGCGGATGTCGAGTTCCGTGCATGGATCGATGCCGCGGGACCGGGGGCGCCGGTTGTCGACCTGGCAACTGTTGGTCGCCGACCCGAGATCGACGTAGACGGTACCGTTCCGCACCACGATCGGCTTGGCGCCGTGGTCGCCGTCGGCGGGCAGGCCCCGCGCCACAACGACCGGGGCGGCCTCCGGCACCTGCTGGCCTGGCGTCCACTTCCAGCGGAGGATCCGGTCGTCCGCACCGAGATAGAGCCAGCCGCGGGCATAGGCGATGCCGGTGGCAGGGTCGTTGCCGAAGTAATCGACGATGTCGGCGTGGCCATCGCCGGTGGTGTCGCGGAGGAGGACCGCCCCACCCCGCTGCCGGGCGGCCACTACGTCGCCGTTGGGCAGGACGGTCACGTTACGGGGACTGCCGAGCCCTTCGCCGAAGAGCGTGGCGCAGAAGCCGGGCGGGAGGATGAGGCCGGCATTGCCGGGGTCGCAGGGCGGCGGGTTCGGTCGGCCCACCGCGGCGATCGTCGCGGCGGCAGCCAGCCCCATCACGACCCGGATCAGCTGTGGCATCGGCCCCTCGAGGCTGCGGACGCCGGAATATACGGGGCGCGCCGGCCGGCGGTTCCACGGCCGGCGACGTCGGTGTCCTTCACGCGCGCCGCGGCGGCCATTACTTTGCCCACCCTATGGCCGGCGAATACATCTTCACCATGCGCGACCTCCGCAAGGTCGTGCCCCCCTCCCGCGAGATCCTCAAGGGGATCCATCTCTCCTTCTACCCGGGCGCCAAGATCGGCGTCCTCGGCTCCAACGGCGCCGGGAAGTCGACCCTGCTCCGCATCATGGCCGGGGTCGACACCGATTTCCTGGGCGAGGCGAAACCGCTCCCCGGCACGAAGATCGGGTACCTGCCCCAGGAGCCGCTGCTCGACCCCGCCAAGGACGTGCGGGGCAACGTGGAAGACGGCGTCCGCGCCCTCCGGAAGATCTTGGACGATTTCAACGACGTCTCGGCCCGGTTCGCCGAGCCGATGAGCGACCAGGAGATGGAGAAGCTCCTCGAGAAGCAGGGGCGGCTCCAGGACCGGATCGACCACCTCGGGCTCTGGGAGCTCGACCACAAGGTCGACATGGCGATGGACGCGTTGCGGCTCCCCCCGGGCGACGCCGACGTGGCGAAGCTCTCCGGCGGCGAGAAGCGGCGGGTGGCGCTCTGCCGACTCCTGCTCGAGCAGCCGGACATGCTGCTGCTCGACGAGCCGACCAACCACCTCGACGCCGAGTCGGTAGCGTGGCTCGAGCATTTCCTGGAGACGTTCCCGGGGACGGTCGTGGCCGTGACGCACGACCGGTACTTCCTCGACAATGTGGCGAAGTGGATCCTCGAGCTCGACCGCGGGGCCGGCATCCCGTGGGAGGGGAACTACTCCTCCTGGCTGGCGCAGAAGCAGAAGCGGCTCGCGGTGGAGGAGAAGCAGGCCTCCGCGCGCCAGAAGACCCTCGAGCGCGAGCTCGAATGGGTGCGGATGGCGCCCAAGGCGCGGCACGCGAAGAGCAAGGCGCGCATCCAGCGTTACGAGGAGCTGCGCGCCGAGGGCGAGCGCCAGTCGGAGGGCACGGCCGAGATCCTGATCCCGGTGCCCGAGCGCCTGGGCGATGAGGTCGTGATCGCCAAGGACGTGGCGAAGGGCTTCGGCGACCGGCTGCTCTTCGAGAAGCTCAACTTCTCGCTGCCCCGCGGGGGGATCGTCGGTGTCATCGGCCCCAACGGCGCCGGCAAGACGACGCTCTTCCGGATGATCACCGGGGCCGAGAAGCCCGACGGCGGCACGCTCACCGTCGGCCAGACCGTCAAGGTGGCCTACGTCGACCAGAGCCGCGAGTCGCTCGACGGCAGCAAGAGCGTGTACGAGGAGATCTCCGGGGGGCAGGACGAGCTCCTCTTCGGCACGCGCAAGGTCAACGCCCGCGCCTACTGCGCCGGGTTCAACTTCCGCGGCTCCGACCAGCAGAAGAAGGTGAAGGACCTCTCCGGCGGCGAGCGCAACCGGGTCCACCTGGCCAAGCTCCTCAAGAGCGGCGGCAACCTGCTCCTGCTCGACGAGCCCACCAACGACCTCGACGTGGACACCCTGCGGGCGCTGGAGGACGCGCTCACCGGCTTTGCCGGGTGCGCGGTGGTCATCAGCCACGACCGCTGGTTCCTCGACCGCATCGCCACCCACATCCTGGCCT
This sequence comes from Gemmatimonadales bacterium, assembly GCA_035934835.1. Lineage (GTDB taxonomy): Bacteria > Gemmatimonadota > Gemmatimonadetes > Gemmatimonadales > GWC2-71-9 > CAMLHU01. The sequence goes on from DASYXP010000217.1 coordinate 4,668, forward strand.
TCGAGGGCGACAGCGAGGTGGTCTGGTACGAGGGGAACTACCAGGAGTACGCGGCCGACCACCGGAAGCGGAAGGGCGCCGCAGACGACCAGCCGCACCGCATCAAGTTCAAGAAGCTGGTGCATTGAAGAAGTGAGAAGGGAGAAGTGAGAAGGGAGAAGTGGAGAAGAGAGAAGGGGCTCGGTGCGGAGATCCGCCTCGAGCCCCCTCCTGACAGTTCCCTCGTCCTGATTCCCACCGGTTTCCCGCTCACCTCTCACCTCTTACCTCTCACCTCTTACCTCTTACCTCTTACCTCTCACCTCTTACCGCGTCAACAGCCGCACCGACAGCGGCACGGTCCCGATGATGCGGTACGAATACTCGAAGCTCACGCCACTGATCGCGATCGACTTGAAGCGGTCGATCTGGTGCAGCCGGAGCTCGGTGTCGATGGTCACGTCGCCCTTCAGGTGGAAGCGCTTGAGGAACCCCAGCTCGGCGTAGAACCGGTCCAGCTTGAAGTAAGTCGGGTCCCACCCGATCGAGTTGTAGTGGTTGTCCCCTTCCTCCGAGTGGAACCCGTGCCCGGTCCACACGATCCCCACGATGTCGAGGACGCCGCCCGGCGAGACCTTCCCGCGGAAGTAGTTGCCGTACCCCTTGTCGGGATACGCCTTGGCCTCGAGCGTGTCGAGGTAGCCGTCGCTCCCGAGGCGGAAATAGGCGAGCTCGCTCTTGCCGAGCACCGGCAGCGAGTCGGACAGCCGCACTCCGATGGCGCCGGCGTGATTGTTGGCCACGACGCCGATGTTGTAGAGCTGGCCGCCGTGGTGCTTCCCGTGCAGCTGGCCCTCGATGGCGAGCCACGGCGCCAGGTCCTTGCGCACCACCAGGCCGTAATCGAAGATCTCGCGGCTGGTGGGGGTGTTGAGGTGCTGCCAGTTGAGGAACATCTCGCCGTGGAACCCGGGGCGCCGCTCGATCCACTGGACGCCGTACTCGACCGGCCGGGTGATGTCCATCTGCATCACCTGCAGCGGCTCGATCATCCCGTGCCGCTGGTCGGTCTGCAGCATCCCCATCACGCCGAGCGAGTGGGCGCCGTGATAGCGGAGCGAGAGCACCGGCCGGAGCGGGCTGTAGGTGGTGGTATCGTCGCCGTGGGGGAGGAGCGCGTGGGTCTGCACGAAGAAATCGGGCGACCCAAGCTGGTGGTTCCCGAACACGCCGGCCTGGAGTTCGATCCGCGGATCGGGACGGTAGGAGAAGTAGCTCCAGAACTGGACCCCGAGCAGGGTCTCACCCGTGCGGAACTGGGAAAAGAACTCAGTGTTGTCGCCGTAGGCCACGAACCGGTTCTGCCAGTCCACGGTCGGATGGAATGCCGCCGCGCCCGTGTCCACCGACGCGGACCGGGATGCGCCGGTGTCGGCCGGGGCCTGCGCGCCGACGGGCGCCGACATGAGCGCCACGAGGGCCAGCACCATCACTGCGGAGCGGTACGGCATCATCGATCCTCACGGCGGGACGGCTCCGGGGACCGACGCCCCGAAGCGGCCGGAATACTACACCGCTCCTCCCCCGGCCGGCATCCGCTTAGGTTTTTCCATATATGACGCCCCCGCCCACGCACCGCCCGGTGACCCTCGGCCTCATCCAGATGGCCTGCACCGCCGATCCGGCCGCCAACCTGGAGCGGGTGCTGGACCGCATCCGCGAGGCCGCCCGGCGCGGCGCCCGGCTGGTCTGCACCCAGGAGCTCTTCCGGAGCGAATACTTCTGCCAGCGAGAGGACCACGAGTTCTTCAAGCTGGCCGAGCCGATCCCCGGGCCCAGCACCGCCGCGCTCGCCGCGCTCGCCAAGGAGCTCGGCATCGTCATCGTCGGCTCGCTCTTCGAAAAGCGGGCCGAGGGGCTCTATCACAACACCGCCGTCGTGATCGACGCCGACGGGCGCCTCCTCGGCAAGTACCGGAAGATGCACATCCCGGACGACCCGCTCTACTACGAGAAGTTCTACTTCACCCCGGGCGACCTCGGCTTCCGCGCGTGGGACACCCAGGTCGGCCGGATCGGCGTGCTCGTGTGCTGGGACCAGTGGTATCCCGAGGCGGCCCGGCTCACGGCACTGCAGGGCGCCGAGATCCTGTTCTACCCCACCGCGATCGGCTGGCACCCGTCGGAGAAGGCCGAGTACGGTGCCGCGCAGCGCGACGCCTGGGAGACCATCCAGCGCGGGCACGCCGTGGCGAACGGCGTCTTCGTGGCGGCCGTCAACCGGGTGGGGCACGAGGGACCCGCCGGTGGCGGCCTCGAGTTCTGGGGGAACACCTTCGTCGCCGATCCGGCGGGCGTGGTGCTCCATCGCTCGGGCCAGGCAGAGGAAGTGGTGGTGCTCGAGGTGGACCTCGCCCGGGTGGACACGCACCGTACGCATTGGCCCTTCCTCCGCGACCGCCGGATCGACGCCTACGGCGACCTGACCAAGCGATTCATCGATTGACGCCGACCCCGCGCGTGCAGGGCTATTCGATGCCGCCCGAATGGGCGCCGCACCGAGGCACCTGGCTCAGCTGGCCCCACCGGGAATCGTCGTGGCCGGGAAAGTTCGCCCCGGTCCCGACCGTGTTCGCGGAGATGATCCGCCACCTGGCGCCCCGCGAAGAGGTCCACGTGAACGTGGCCGATGCCGCGATGGAGGCGGCAGCCCGCCAGACGCTCCGGGACGCCGGCGTCCCGGCGAACAACGTCTTCTTCCACACCAATCCCACGAACGACGCCTGGTGCAGGGACCACGGCCCGATCTTCGTCCAGCGCCGCGCCGACGGCAGGGTCGAGGAGGCCATCGTCGACTGGGGCTACAACGCCTGGGGGGGGAAATACCCGCCCTTCGACCTGGACGACGTCATCCCGTCCCGGATCGGCGCCGAGTATGGGATCCCGGTCTTCCATCCCGGCATAGTGATGGAAGGGGGGTCGCTGGACGTGAACGGCGCGGGGACCCTGCTCACCACCGAAAGCTGCCTGCTCAACCCGAACCGGAACGCCGGGCTTGGGCGGGACCAGGTCGAGGGGTACCTGCAAGACTTCCTCGGCGTGCGGAAGGTGCTCTGGCTGGGGGACGGGATAGAAGGGGACGACACCGACGGCCACGTGGACGACCTGACCCGGTTCGTGGCGCCAGATACCGTCGTGACCGTGGTCGAGCCTGACCCATCCGACCCCAACCACCGCCCCCTCCGGGAGAACCGCGAGCGGCTCCGGGACATGACCGACCAGGACGGGCGGCCGCTCCGGGTGCTCGAGCTGCCGATGCCGCCCCGGATGGCGCACGATGGCCAGCGGCTCCCGGCCAGCTACGCCAATTTCTACGTCGCCAACGGCGTCGTCCTCCTGCCGGGGTACCACCCAGCCACCGACCAGGTGGCCCGAGCCACCCTGCAAGGGTGTTTCCCGGACCGTGAGATCGTGGTGATCGACTCGACCGACCTCGTCTGGGGCCTCGGTTCCTTCCATTGCGTATCCCAGCAGTGGCCGGCCACTCGTTAGCCAGCGCCCGACATTCGCTTTTTTCGCAAGCTACGGCACTCTGCTAGTGCAATATTCTGCACACAATCAAGCCACTCTCGGGTGTTTGCCGCACCGGATATCGCGGATTCACCCCGTCAAAGAATTCGACAAGACCCTTCGCCAGACCTGGTTTGGGATGAAACGAGGGGTGCGATCCGGGACGTCCATCACCCAAACCATTGACGTAACTATATACACAATAGCAACTTAACCGATGACGCCCAAGCATTACCCGTCCAGGCGCCAGATCGACCTAATCTTCATTGCGAGCCCTATTGACTTAAGTTGTTCATTTATAGATACTTTACGCAGTTATGCGGCCGTCAAAATTCTAGACGGCTTCTTTTTTGACGGCACTTTGCGGGCACGGCACCTGCCTTTGCAATGGCCCGGAACCGATGGGGTCGAGGGACCCCGAGACATCTGAGCGGTACGACCACTTATCTTCCAAGGAGTTCCCGATGAAGTCCAAGCTCTTCACCTCGTTCGCAGCCGGCCTGGTGATCGCCGCGTTCGGGGCCTCCCCGGCGGTGGCGCAGGCGAGCTGCACCACCAACGGCTGTAACCTGACGCAGACCGTCTCGGCGACGATCCCGCCCTTCCTCAAGATGACCCTGGGCGCGAACACGTTCACCCTGACCGCCCCGGCGATCACGGACTTCGCGGCGGACTCGACGGCCAACATCACCGAGGCCAGCACCTTCAACCTCACGGTGATCTCGAACAAGGCCTACAACGTGTCGCTGCAGGGTGCCAGCTGGACGGCCCCGTGGGCCAAGCCGGTGAGCGACCTGTCGTACAACGTGAACGGCGGCAGCTTCTCGACCGTCACGACCAGCGCGGTCAACCTGTATGCCGCAAGCCAGACCCACACCTTCCAGGGCCGGGCCGCCGCGATCGGGTTCAAGACCCACTGGGACTTCGACAACGATATCCCGGGCGCCTATTCGATGGTCCTGACGTACAGCCTGTCGGCTCCGTGAGCTGACCGGCAACGACGGAACGAGCGGTACGAATGGGGCGATGCGGGTGCCCCGACGGCTCGGCGAACCCGCCGAGCCGTTTCGTTAGGAAGGGCCTGACGCGACCCGAAGGGAGCACGGACATGAGGCACGTCGATCTGGGCGCGAACATGAAGGCAGCGGCGCGCGTCGCCGGAAGCGTGCTGGCGCTGGCCGCGGTCCTGGTCGGGCCGGTCCACGCCCAGATCTCGGTGTCGCCGATCGACTTTTCGCTCCATCCCACCGGGCCCCGGGTGTCCTCGTTCTCGGTCACCAACGACACGCAGGACCCGCAGCAGCTGACGTTCGTGACCAACGACTGGGACCGGGACGTGGACGGCGGCAACCGGTTCACCGACCTCGGGACCCTCCCCTCGAGCTGCAAGTCCCGGATCCAGGTCTTCCCGCAGTCGGTCCGGCTGGGGCCGAACGCGAGCCAGTCGATCCGCGTCTCCCTGGCCGAGTCCGACACGTCGAGCGCTCCCTGCTGGACCATCGTCTTTGCCCAGACGGCACCGGCGCCCACCGGGCGGGGCTCGAAAGTGGCCTTCGTGGTGCGCATCGGGGTCAAGGTCTACGTGACGGCGGCGGACGCCATCCGGGACGCGACCATCGACTCGATGGGCGTGGCGCCGCACCTCCTCGACGCCAAGAGCGGCAAGGTCGACTCGACGACCCACGACGTGGTCGCGATGCTGCACAACACCGGCGGCACGCAGATCCAGGTGAAGGGGACGGTCGAGTTCCGTACCCTGGACAACCGCACTGTCGCCACCGACACAGTGTCCGATACACCGGTCCTCCCCGGCGCCCTCCGCCGGATCCGGGTGCAGGTGCCGGCGACGCTCAAGGCCGGGACCTACGTGGCACTCGCGATCTTCGGATTCGGCGGGACGGACGACGTGGCCGCCCAGGCCGAGGTGACGGTCCCGTGAGGATCGGCGCCGCCGCCCTCGTCGCGGCGAGCGTGCTCCTCCCCCGCGCGGCCGCCGCGCAGGGGAGCGTGGCGTTGACGGTCACCGGGGGGCCGGTGGCGTTCGCCGCCCCCGCCGCCACCGACTTCAATGCCGGCTCCATCGCGTCGACCGGTTCACTCACCTACTCGGTGGCCACCTCCGGCGGCCCTCCGGGGACGTCCCACACCTCGACGGTATCCATCCGCGCCACCACCGGCACCCTGGGGGGCACCAAGCCGGTGACCGACCTCCAGTGGGAGCGGGCCGACATCCTGGGCACCTGGAACGGCGTCACGACCACGAACGCGCAGGTCGAGCAGCGGACGATCGTCCGGAAGGGGACCAACGACCCGTGGAGCAACCAGCTCAACTTCCGGATGCTCCTGTCGTACGCCAATGACGCGCCGGGGACGTACTCCACCGGGCTCGTCATCACGCTGACGGTCACCACGCCGTGAC
>DASYXP010000241.1:0-2315 GCA_035934835.1 Gemmatimonadales bacterium
GATTCTCGGCCACGGTCGAGGTCTGGGTCGTGTCGGCTCGGCTTGGCGCAGTCGTGACCGGGTCGGTGGTGCAGCCGACGAACGTCGCGATCGCTGCTCCGATCAGCACCGGCACTGTGGATCGGACGAGCCGGGCCGCAAGCCATTCCGGCGGACCATTGGGCTCTAGATCAACCCGCCCCTTCGCAGCCGCCCGATCTGGTCGTGCCGCTCCTCGTGCATCTTGAGCACCTCGGCCGGCGACACGGTGGCCACCCCCGACTTGGCCACCTCGATCCCGGCGGCGGAGTTGCCGAGATGCGCGGCCTCGAGCACCCCCGCGCCGGCCGCGAGCGCCGTCCCCACCCAGGCGGTCACCGTGTCGCCAGCGCCGGAGACGTCGTACACATCCCGCGCCAGGCTCGGGATGTGGGTGGTGTTCCGGTCGCGGGTCATCAGCACCATCCCGTCGGCGCCGAGTGTCAGGAGGAGGTTGTCCACCTTGAGGCGCTCAAGCGCGGCGGAGAGCGCATCGGGGTGCGCCAAGTCCATCGTGGCGCCCATCGCCTGTTCCAGCTCCCGCCGGTTGGGCTTGAACACCGTGGCGCCGGCGTACTCGAAGAACTGGCGGAACTTGGGATCCACCACGATGGGCACGCCGCGCTTCCGCCCCGCGGCCATCGCCGCGTGGATGACCGCCGGCGCCAGCGCCCCCTTGTTGTAGTCCTCGAGGAGGAGGGCGTCAGCATCGGACATCGCCTCGTTGACGAGGGCGATGAGCCGGTCGAGCTCGGGGCCGGTGAGCAGGGTGTCCACTTCCTCGTCGATCCGCACCACCTGTTGGCTCCGGGCAATGACCCGGGTCTTGGAGGTGGTGGGGCGGCCGGCCACGGGAAGGAGCCACCGGTCGTCGAGCCGCTGGGTGGCCATCTCCTGCCTCAGCATCCCTCCTTCCTGGTCATCGCCGACGACGCCGACGAGGCGGCACTGCGCCCCGATGGCGCTGACATTGGCGGCCACGTTGGCGGCGCCACCGAGGGCGGCGCGCCGCTCGTGCACCGTGACCACGGGGACCGGCGCCTCGGGGGAGAGTCGCTCAGTGTCGCCGATCAGGTAGCGGTCGAGCATCACGTCTCCCACCACCACGATGCGGCAGTGGCCCATCTTCTCGAGGAGGGAGGTGATGCGCTCGCGGTTGAGCGTCGGGGGCGGCGGGACGGGGGTGTCGCTCACTGGATGCTGCCTCCACGGGAAAGGCCGAGGGTCACGAGGAGCCGGCCTTCGAACCGGGTGTAGTTGCGACCGGCCACGTTGCCGGCATTGACGACGTGATCGAAGCCGAGGTCGGCCGAGAGCTGGCAGGGGCCGGCGGCACCGGAGACCTGCACCGCGGCGCGGAGCGTCCGCGCCACCGTGCCGCTCAGGACCTGGGGTAACTTGGCGAGGACACTGTCCGGAGGCCAGCTATCGGTGAGCCGGGCGGCGCCCTGGCGCAGGTAGGTGACCTCGGGGGTGACGAGCCAGCGGGTGCCCACGGGGATGGTCACGAAGCCGCTCAACTGGTCGTTGTCGGGGAAGCCGCGGCCGAGCCCAACGCCCTGGTCGGCGAAGTTCTCCCACGGGCTGTTCGTGTGGAAGGCGAGGGTACTGGCCTGGGTGTAGAGCGCCCGCCAGGAGAGGCTTGAACCCAGGGGACCGAACCCTGCGACCGTGAATGCATACCGATTGGGGACGTGGCCGCCGGGGATCTTCTGGTAGCTGATGTCGTCCACGGCCAGCTGCCCCTGAAGCGTCACCCGCCGACCCGCGTGCCAGCTCACGTCGCTCCCGACCATCAGGTTGCCGTTGGCGCTCAGTCCGTACTGGTCGCTCAGGATGAGGAGCGCGAGCGGATTCCGCACCCGACCCGCGAAGGTCTGCTCGGGGCCGCCGAGGATGTAGGTCTCCCAGACGGCGAGAGACAGACGCTCAGACGCTCGGACGCTCAGGCGGTGCGCGAACCAATACCGGTGTACCGGCGCGCCGGTGGTGTCGCGTTCGTCGAGGAGGTCGGCGGCCTGGGCGGTGAGCCGGATCTTGTCGCTGCCGAGCTCGAAGCCGATCTCGGGGCGGGGGTAGGCCCAGCTGCTGAGCGGGATCCCGTAGACGCCCTGGGGTCCCCAGTTGCGGTCCATCTGGCCGTAGAAGAGGCGGGCCCATTTCCACTGCGCGCTCAGGTACGCCTCGGTCATCCGGCCGGAGAAGATGAGGTCGTGGCGGCCGGGCCAGTCGGGGTCGTTCGGCAGCCGAGGATCGGCGGTGGGGCGGGTGACGGCTATGACGTTCCCGAACTTCCC
>DASYXP010000262.1:0-1972 GCA_035934835.1 Gemmatimonadales bacterium
CGAGATGACGCACCCTCTTCCCTCTTCCCTCTTCCTTTCTCCTTCTCCTTCTCCTTCTCCTTCTCCTCTTCCCTTTTCCCTCTTCCCCTCCCTCCCCTTACACTTCTTCCATGTCCAACCTCCCCTTCCCGCGCATTGCGGTGATCGGTGCCGGCCAGATGGGCGCCGGGATCGCGCAGGTGTGCGCGACGGCGGGGTGCCACGTCACCGTGCGCGACGTCGATGCCGAACAGGCGGCCAAGGGGAAGCGGGCCATCGAGGCGTCGACCGCCAAGCTGGTCGAGAAGGGGAAGCTGACAGCCGGGGACCGCGACGCGGCGCTCGCGCGCATCTCCTTTACCGACGCGCTCGGCGCCGCCGCACAGGCCGACCTCGTGATCGAGGCCATCGTCGAGGACCTCGAGGCCAAGCGCGCCCTCTGGCGCGAGCTCGACGAGCTCGCCCCGCCGAGTTCGGTCTTTGCGACCAACACGTCGAGCCTCAAGGTCTCCGACCAGGCGGAGGTCACCGACCGCCCCGACCGGTTCCTCGGCCTCCACTTCTTCAATCCCGTGCCGCTGATGGGGCTGGTGGAAGTGGTCAGCACCGCGGCCACCGACCCCGGCATCGTCGCCAGCGCCACCAACTTCGTCCGCACGCTCGGCAAGGAGCCGGTCCTGGCGCGGGACACCGCCGGCTTCATCGTCAACGTGCTGCTCATTCCCTACCTGCTCGACGCGATCCGGCTCCTCGAGCGCGGCGGGGGCACCATCGCCGACATCGACGCCGCGATGAAGCTCGGCGCCGGGTATCCGATGGGACCGTTCACCCTGCTCGACACCGTGGGGCTCGACACCGTGCTCCGCACCACCCGCGCGCTGTTCGCCGAGTTCGGGGAGCCGCGCCTGCAGGCCCCGGCGATGCTCGAACGGCTGGTCGTGGCCGGCCGGCTGGGGCGGAAGAGCGGCAAGGGGTTCTACGACTGGACGGTGGTGCCGCCGGTGGCGGTCGAACGTGAGAAGTGAAAAGTGAGAAGTGACGAGTGAACCGGCCCCGAGTCGGAACTGCGCTGCTGGCCGCCGCGTGGCTGGCCGCATGCAACCCGAACACCACGCGGCCAGCGGTCACGCCATCGCCGGGATCGCTGACGCTCATCGTTCCGCTGGAGCGGGGGGAGGCGATCGCCCTCCTGGCCCAGCGCCTCCAGGACGACAGCATCCCGGTGGCCCGGGTGGACACGCTCGATGCCTGGCTCGAGTCGCCGTGGATCGACTCGCTGGGACACGTCACCACCGCGCGCCCGATCGGCCCCAACGTCATCCGGCTCCGCGGCTGGGCCGACCCGGCCAAGGTCGGGTCGTCGGTCGTCACCGTGGAGCTGAGCTGGCGCCCCTACGCCGACCCGTCGGTGCCCCAGCGAGAGCTCGACCGCGACGTCGCCGCGACATCGCCGATCGCCAAGCGCCTGGGCGACGTGATGGCGAAGATCAAGAAGGACTACGGGGGCGCCTAGTTCTTCCTCACCCCCTACCCCCTCTCCACGTTCGTGGAGAGGGGGAGCATCGGTGCGCTCCTTGGATCCTGATCGCGCAGGAACGATGACGCCGAATCGACCGACCGCACCGATCATTGGTGATGCCCCATCCCCTCGCGACGGAGCTCGCTCGTCGACTCAGGCGGAACGAGACCGCCGCTGAGGCAGCGGCGTGGGAGTTGCTCCGTGCGCGGCGCTGCCACGGGCTCAAGTTCCGCCGGCAGGTCGTCCTCTATGGGTTCGTGGTCGATCTCTACTCCGCCGAGCTGAAGCTCGCGATCGAGCTCGACGGTGCGATCCACGATGTCCAGGGCGTCGACAACTACGATCGATCACGGACCGAGCACCTCGCTCGGCATGGCGTGCGGGTGATGAGGATCAGGAACCATGAACTCGACGTCCAGATGCTGTATCAGGCCGTGGAACAGGCAGGGAAGTCACCCCCTCTCCACGAACGTG
>DASYXP010000273.1:0-5473 GCA_035934835.1 Gemmatimonadales bacterium
CCGAACCGGTTCTTGGTGGCGCGCAGGAGGCGGTGGTCGTGCATTCCCTCGCCCTCGAAGTAGAGCACCGTGTCCACGATGTGCTCGAGGGTCTTGGGGCCGGCCACGCTGCCGCCCTTGGTCACGTGGCCCACGACCATCACCGCCGACCCGCTCTCCTTGGCGAAGCGCATCAGGATCGCCGCGCATTCGCGCACCTGACCCACGCTGCCGGGCGCCCCTTCGAGCGCGTCGGTGAAGACCGTCTGGATGGAGTCGAGGATGACGACGTCGGCGGCGAGCGTGGTGGCCGAGTCGAGGATCGCCTCGAGGCGGGTCTCGCCGAGGACGTGGACCGAGCGGGTGTCCTCCTCCAGGCGGAGCGCGCGGAGCCGGACCTGGTCCGGCGACTCCTCGCCGCTCACGTACAGCGTGCGGCGCCCCGCCGCCTCGAGCCGGGCGCAGGCCTGGAGGAGGAGGGTCGACTTGCCGATGCCGGGCTCGCCGCCGATCAGCGTGAGCGATCCCGGGACGATCCCGCCGCCCAGGACGAAGTCGAACTCCGGGAGGCCCACCAGCCAGCGCGCCAGCCGCGACTCGGCGATGTCACCGAGCCGGGCCGGCACGGCTCCCGGGCCGGATGCCGCCCGCCGCACCCCGCCACGCGCCGCGGCGCCCGCATCCCGGCGCGCCGCCACCGGCTCCTCGGCCACCGCGTTCCACGCCCCGCACCCCTCGCACCGGCCCACCCACTTGGCGTGCTCGTGGCCGCACTCCGTGCACCGATAGGCCGAGCGCGCCCTAGGCGTCATCGGGGAGCGCCTCCGGCGGCGGTTCCCGGTCGGAGTGGTCGCTGAAGCGGGTGACGGCCTTGTTGAAGAAGAGCTCGAACGAGCCGGTCGGGCCGTTGCGGTTCTTGGCCAGGTTGATCTCCGCCACGCCGTCGAGGTTGCGGCCGTCCTTCTCCGCCTTGTCGCGCAGGTCCTTGTACATCTCCGGCCGGTGGATGAACACCACCTGGTCGGCGTCCTGCTCGATGGCGCCGGAGTCACGCAGGTCGGAGAGGATGGGGGTGCGCTCCCCGCCCCGTTGCTCGGAGGCGCGGGAGAGCTGGGAGAGCGCGATGACCGGGAGCTCGAGCTCGCGCGCCAGGCCCTTGAGGGAGCGCGAGATGTCCGAGATCTCCTGCACGCGGTTCTCCGCCATCTCCGGGCTCCGCATGAGCTGCAGGTAGTCCACGATGATGAGCCCGATGTCGTTCTCGGCCTTGAGTCGCCGGGCCTTCGAGCGCATCTCGAGCAGCGTGAGCGACGCCGTGTCGTCGATCCAGATCCGGGCCTGCGAGAGCACGCCGGCGCCGCGGGCCAGGCGTGAGTACTCGTCGTCCCGGAGCCGCCCGGTGCGCACCTTCGAGCTGTCCACCTGCGCCTCGGCGCAGAGGAGCCGCTGCACCAGCGATTCCTTGCTCATTTCCAGCGAGAAGATGGCCACACCGGTCTCCGCTTCCAGCGCGGCGTGGGCCGCGAGGTTGAGGCAGAAGGCCGTCTTCCCCATCGACGGGCGCGCCGCGACGATGATCAGCTCGGAAGGCTGGAAGCCCGCCGTGAGCTGGTCCAAATCTCGGAAGCCGCTCGCCACACCGGTAACCGCTTTTGCGTTGCCCTGGAGCTTTTCAATGCGCTCCATCGTGGGCCAGAGCATCTCCTTGATGCCCTTGAAGCCGTCGTCCCGCCGCGCCTGGGCGATCTGGAAGATCTTCGACTCCGCCCGGTCGAGGAGCTCACCGGAGCGGCTGCGGCCGTCGTAGGTCTCCTGGATGATCTGGGTCGCCGCCTCGATGAGCCGGCGCTGGATCGCCTTTTCCCGCACGATCCCGGCGTGGAACTCGAGGTTGGCCGCGGTGGGCACGGCGTCGACCAGCTCAGAGGCGTACGGCAGGCCGCCGGTGCTGTCGAGCTCCCCGCGCCGGACCAGCTCATCGCGGAGCGTCAGCTGGTCGATGACGATCCGCTGCTCGGCCAGGTGCAGCATCGCGCGGAAGATCCGGCGGTGCCGCTCGGCGTAGAACATCCAGTCCTCGAGCAGCTCGGCGGCGCGGAGCGAGGCGTCCTGGTCGAGGAGCATCGCCCCGAGGACCGCCTGTTCCGCGTCGTTGTCCCACGGCGCGCCCCGCGGGGCCGCCTGCGCGTCAGGCGTCGAGGAGTTGTCGGGCAATACGGACGTCATCCCAGGTCGGCTTCTTCCAGTTGGGGTTGCGGAGCAACGCGGCCGGATGGTAGGTGACCACCAGCGGCACCTTGCCGTAGTGGTGGACCTGGCTACGGAGCTGGCCCAGGCCCTTGCGGGACTGGAGCAGCGCGGCCGCCGCGGTCGACCCTGCCGCGAGGATCACCTTCGGCCTGAGCAGCGCGAGCTGTCGGTGCAGGTACGGGATGCAGGCCGCCACTTCGTCGGGCAGCGGCGCCCGGTTCTGCGGCGGCCGGCATTTCACGATGTTGAGGATATACGCGCTGGAACGCGGTACGTCTATGGACAGCAGGATCCTGTCCAACAGCTCCCCGGCGCGGCCGACGAACGGCCGGCCGGTCTGGTCCTCGGTCTGGCCCGGCCCTTCGCCCACCACGACGAGGCGCGCGGCGGGATCGCCCTCGCCGGGCACGGCGTTGGTGCGCCCTTCGCAGAGCGGGCACTTGCGGCAGTTGCGCACCGCCGCCGCGATGGCGTCGAGGGACGCGAGGTCGGCCAGGTCATCCCCGGGGAGAAGTGCGGGGGGGACCACCGTGAGCCCGGGACCGGGGATCGGCGGGGCGCCCTTGCGCCAGTCGGACGCGGAGAGCTCGGGGCTCGCAGCCTGGAGCTCGGTGCCTGGAGCGTGGAGCTCGGCGACCGGACCGGTCGAGGGGCCCCTTTCCAAGCTCCTGACTCCGGACTCCAGACGCTTCGCGCCCGTCTCCACGCTCCTGACTCCAAGCTCCAAGCTCCCAGCTCCCAGCACCACTTCCCGCCCCCCGAGCTCTGCCTGCTGCCGCAGGTACCGCGCACGCTCATCGGCCAAGGCGCGCCTCCACGGCATCGAGGATCTGCTCGGCGGTCTCCCGCTTGGACTGGAGTGGCAGGATCATCGAGGTGCCGTCCCGGCCGAGGATCGCCACGCGGTTGGTGTCGACCTCGAACCCGGCGCCAGGCTCCAGGGCATCGTTGATGACGATGAGGTCGAGCGCCTTCCGTTCGAGCTTGGCCTTTCCCTTGGCGAGGGCGTCGCCGGTCTCGAGCGCGAACCCGACCATCACGCTCCCGGCCCGGCGGGCGGCCGCGGTGGCGCTCAGGATGTCGGCGGTGGGCTCGAGCGGCAGCGCCAGCGCGCCATCCTGGCGCGGGCGCTTCTCAGCGCTGGGCTCCACAGGACGGTAGTCCGCCGGCGCCGCGGCCATCACCAGCACATCGGCGGTCTCGAGCGCGCGGCGCACCGCCGACTCGAGCTCGGCCGTCGTCTCGATCCGCTGGACCATCACTCCCGGCGGCGGTGGCAGCTCGACCGGCCCGCTGATGAGCGTCACCTCGGCGCCGCGCTCCCACGCCGCTTCCGCCACCCGGTATCCCATCCGTCCGCTCGAGCGGTTGGTCACCACCCGCACCGGGTCGATCGGCTCACGGGTGGGGCCCGCGGTCACCACCACCCGCTTGCCCGAGAGCCGCGTCCGGCCGCGGAGGAGCCGGGCCGCGTGCGCCAGGATCGTCTCCGGCTCGCTCATCCGTCCCGGCCGTTCCGACGGCCCCTCGGCCAGGGCGCCCGACTCCGGGCCCACGAACGCCGCGCCGCGCGCGCGGAGGAGCGCCAGGTTCCCCTGGGTGGCAGGGTGGGCGTACATCTCGTCGTTCATCGCCGGCGCCAGAAGGAGGGGCCGGTCACCCCGCGCCAGGAGCAGTGCGGTGAGCAGGTCGTCGGCCAGCCCGAGGGCGGTCCGCGCCAGGAGGTGAGCGGTGGCCGGTGCCACGACCAGGAGGTCGGCGCGATGGGCCAGGTGGACGTGCGAAAGCGCCGCATCCGGCTCCCAGAGGGAGGTCAGGACGCGGCGCCCGGTGAGCGCCTCGAAGGTGACCGGCCGCACGAACTCCGTCGCCCCCGACGTGAGCACCACGTCGACCTGGGCGCCGGACTCGGTCAGGCGCCGGGCGAGGGCGCAGCTCTTGTAGCTCGCGATCCCGCCCGACACGCCGAGGACCACGTGGCGGCCGGTCCAGGCGGTCACGCGCCGGTCACGCTTCGGAGCGGCGGCGGCGGACCATCTTGTACGACAGGTCGCCCTCGGTGAGCGCGTCGAGCGACACCGTGGTCAGCTTCTGGTTGCTGTGGGCCAGCCGCTCCTTGGGGAGCTCGTTGGCGTACCGCGCGAACTTGGCGGCCACCAGCACACCCAGGTACTTGTTCCCTGCCTGCTTGGCCACTTCGACCGGCGTATAGATCCGCATTGCCTGCCTCCGCCCTACTGGGTGTCAGCGGCGTCGGCCTCCCGGGCCACCTCCCGCCGCAATGTCTCGACCTGCTGGTCCAGCCCCACCTGCCGCGTGACCCGGTGCCCTTCGCCGTCGAGGATGGCCGAGACCTCCGCGACCGCGTCGTCGAGCACGTCGTTGATGATCACGAAATCGTACTCCGAGACCGCGAGCATCTCCTGCGCCGCGCGCTTGAGCCGCGCGATGTACGACGCCCGCCCTTCCGTCAACCGCCCCCGCAGCCGCTCGGCCAGCGCCGCGCCGGAGGGCGGGAGGATGAACACCTGCACCGCCTCGGCGAAGTGCTTCCGGACCTGCCGCGCGCCCTGTACCTCGATGTCGAGCACCGCCGTGCGTCCCGAGGCCAGGATCCCGTCGACCTCTGCGCGCAGGGTGCCGTACCGGTGCCCGGCGTACTCCGCCCACTCGAGGAAGTCCCCGGCCCTGACCCGCCGCTCGAACTCCTGCGGCGTGAGGAAGTGGTACGACTGTCCGTCCCGCTCCCCGGGGCGCGCCGGCCGCGTGGTGGCCGAGACCGAGTAGGCCAGCCCGGGACGCTGCTCCAGCAATCGCCGCGCGATGGTGGTCTTGCCGCACCCCGACGGCGCGGAGAGCACGAGCAGGAAGGGCCTCACTCGAGGTTCTCCAGCTGCTCGCGGAACTTCTCGAGCTCGCCCTTCATCGCCACGACGTGGGCGGTGATCGCCGCGTCGTTGGCCTTCGAGCCCATCGTGTTGACCTCGCGCCCCAGTTCCTGGGCCAGGAATCCCAGCCGCTTCCCGACCGCAGCGTTGCCGCCGAGCGCCTCGCGACAGGCGGCAACGTGGGCGCGGAATCGGACCAGCTCCTCGGTGATGTCGAGCTTGTCGGCCAGGAACGCGAGCTCCTGCGCCAGCCGCGCCTCGTCCACCGCCCGGCCATCGAGCAATTGCGCCACGGCGGCCCGCAACCGGTCCCGCTCCCGCTCGAGCCGGCCCGGCGCCAACCCGGCCACGGCATC
>DASYXP010000313.1:0-1905 GCA_035934835.1 Gemmatimonadales bacterium
CGAGATCGACGGGGGCGAGGCCGAGGTCGACACGCGGGTGCTCGAGCTCCTGCGCGACCCGCTCACCCACATGATCCGGAACGCCGTCGACCACGGACTCGAGTCGCCGGAGGTGCGCTCGGCGGCGGGGAAGCCGGCGGCGGGGCGGATCACCCTCGCGGCGGCGCAGGAGGCCGGGCGGATCGTGCTCCGGGTCCGCGACGACGGCGCGGGGTTCGCGCTCGAGCGGATCCGGCGCCGGGCGGCGGAGACGGGGCTCGCCGCCGAGCCCGAGCTCCTCCCGCGGGGCGAGCTCCTGCGGCTCGTGTTCGAGCCGGGGTTCTCGACCGCCGAGCGCGTCACCGACCTGTCGGGGCGCGGCGTCGGGATGGACGTGGTGCGCCGGAACATCGAGTCGCTCCGCGGCACCATCGACATCGACACCGCCGAGGGGTCGGGGAGCGAGATCACGATCCGGCTCCCGCTCACGCTCGCGATCATCGACGGGTTCGGCGTCGGCGTGGGGGAGGAGCGCTACGTCCTGCCGCTCACGTCGGTGCTCGAATGCCTGACGCTCCCGGCCGCGCGCCGGGAGGACCAGGCGGGCTCGGGGGTCCTCGACCTCCGCGGCGCGCCGCTCCCGTACGTGCGGCTCCGCGACCTCTTTGCGCTGGGCGGCGCGACCCCGGCGCGGGAGCACGTGGTGGTGGTGGAACACGAAGGCGGGCGCACCGGGCTCGTGGTGGACACGCTCCACGGCGAGGGCCAGGTGGTCATCAAGTCGCTCGGACGGGGGCTCGATGCCCCGGCCGGGCTTGCAGGCTCGACGATCCTGGGGAGCGGCCGTGTGGCCCTCATTCTCGACGTCCCGACGCTGGTGCGGCGGGCGCAGGCCCGGGGCACACACACTCAAGAGGGACCACAATGCTGAAGAACCTGACCATCGGCCGGCGGCTCGGACTGGCGCTCGGCGTCCTGCTCATCCTGATGCTCGCCGTGGCCGGCATGGGCATCTGGGGCGTTCGGCAGGCGAGCGACCTCACCTCGTCCATCCTGGACAATGACGCCGTGGCCCAGGCGGCCGCGCTCCAGGCGCAGATCCAGGTGCTGGAACTGCGCCGGTCGGAGAAGGACGTCCTCCTCAACATGGCGGACACCGCCCGCTCGCATTCCTATGCCGCCAAGTGGGCCGACTCCCACAACGCGCTCGAGGCGCAGATCAAGATCCTCACCCCGCTGGCCGAGGCCGGCGTGGAGCGCCGCGAGGTCGACTCGATGACCCTCGACCTGGCCGCGTATGACTCCGGCTTTGCCACGGTGCGGCAGGGGATCAAGGACGGGAAGCTCCGGACGCCGGCGACGGCCAACCTGCTGATGGAGCACTTCAAGACCCCGATCCACGAACTCGAAGCCCAGGCGGCAAGCGTCGCCGCGGCGCAGACCGGCACCACCCAGGCGGCGAGCGCCCAGCTCCACGCCACTGAGAAGCGCCTGATCCTCCTCACCATCATCACCATGATGGTGGTGATCGGCCTCGGCTCGCTCCTCAGCTTCGCCATCACCCGCAGCATCACCGTGCCGATGCTCGCCGCGGTCGGCGCCGCCAACCAGGTGGCCGAGGGCGACGTGTCGGTGGACCTGCAGGTGGACCGCCGGGACGAGACCGGCCAGCTCCTTGCCGCGATGCGGCGGATGATCGACTCGATCCGCGGGACCGCGGACGCTGCCTCACGGATCGCCGACGGCGACCTGACCGTCCAGATCCAGCCCAAGTCGGATCGCGACCTCCTCGGCAACTCGCTGCAGCAGATGGTGGCCAAGCTGGCGCAGGTCATCGGCGAGGTCCGCGCCGGCGCGGAAGCGCTGAGCGGCGCCTCGGCCCAGGTCTCGGCCACGTCGCAGGGGCTCTCGCAGGGCACCAGCGAC
>DASYXP010000320.1:0-3021 GCA_035934835.1 Gemmatimonadales bacterium
GACTCTTGTCTTGCACCCGGATGTCCCGGATAAAAACATTTCTTATGCAATGTTATGTCGAGAGCATAAGCGAAGCTTTGCGCAGCGGCAAGTTGGGTTTAACGCTCTATTGCGCCATGGCGCGTTTGCCGCTATAAAAACCTTGTATTAGAAATGTAATTATCGGAATCCGCTCCCGCCACCCGGCCCGACACCGCCGCGGCGTCCCCGGCCGCGCTCCTGCCGGTGCAGCTCGCGCCGAGCGACCGGCAGCAGATGGCGCGGGCGGCCACGCTCACCGTCGGGCCGGGCGGCGCCACCGCGGCCTCGCTGCCGCAGGGCTCGGAGGTCAGGGTGGTGACGCGCGCGGGGGACTGGACCCAGGTCTCCGTGACCGGGTGGGTCCGGACCTCCGACCTGGCGCCGCTCCCCGACCAGGCGATGGTCGGAGTTTCGGCCGCGGAGGTCCGCGCCGACCCGGCGCGCTACGTCGGCCGGGTCGTCGAATGGCGGCTCCAGTTCGTCTCCATCATGGTCGCCGACGAACTGCGCCCCGAGATCCCCGCGGGACGGAGCTACCTCCTGACCCGCGGCCCGCTCCCCGAGGCGGGGTTCGTCTACGTGGTCCTGCCGCCCGACCAGGTCGAGCGGTTCCGCAAGCTCGAGCCGCTCAAGGAACTGACGCTCCGGGTGCAGGTCCGGGCGGCGAGCACCAGGTTCCTGCCGAACCCGGTCGTCGACCTGCTGCAGGTCGTCACCGGCCGGTGAGCCGCCAGGAGGCCCCGTGCACGAACAACTGAAGGAACGGATCGCCCGCCGGCTCGAGTCGCTGGCCGATGAGCGCGGCTATCAGGTGCTCGATTACATCGAGTTCCTCGAGAGCAAGTACGGCGAGCGCTCGGCGCCGACCAATTTCTTCGCCCGGCTCACCGAGCGGGTCGAGGACACGCTCCGCGCCGGACGGATCCCGGTGAAGGCCATCGGCGGGACGCTCACGGCGATGGACGCCGCCGGCAAGGTGATGAAGGGCGTCGTGGCGGCCGGGAAGGCCGTCGTCGACGAGGCGGTGAGCGCGGCGAACGCACCGGGCGCGATCGGCCCGCCGAAGGATCTGCCCAAGTAACGGGTGACGCGTCGCGGGGGACGAGCGGGGTCCGAGGGGCGGGTCGCGGGCCCGGATCCGCGCGCTGTCCACCCGCAACCCGCGCCCCGCCCCGCACCCGCCACCCGTCGCCCGTCACTCGTTCCCCTCTTTCCCGGCCTCCCATGACCACCGACTCCCCGTCCACCGACTTCATCCGCGGCATCGGCCCGTTGCAGGCCGTCTCGCTCGTCGTCGGCTCGATGATCGGCAGCGGCATCTTCATCGTCTCGGCCGACATCGGCCGCCAGGTGAACGCCTGGGGCCCCGGCGGCCTGATGCTGGTCTGGGTGTTGACCGGCCTGATGACGGTGGCCGGCGCGCTCTCGTACGCGGAGCTCGCCGGGATGATGCCCAAGGCGGGAGGCCAGTACGTCTTCCTCCGGGAAGGGCTCAACCCGCTCGCCGGCTTCCTCTACGGGTGGACCCTCTTCGCCGTCATCCAGACCGGCACGATCGCGGCCGTGGCGGTGGCGTTCGCCAAGTACCTCGGCGTCTTCTTCCCGGCCCTCACCGACCACCTCTTCCTGCCGCTCGGGAGCTTCGCGCTGCCGGCCGGGCTCGGCGGTCAGTCGATCGCGCTCGGACTCTCGCCCGAACGGGTCGTGGCCATCCTGAGCGTCCTGTTCCTCACCTGGGTCAACGTCCGCGGCGTCGGGCTCGGCGCAGGCATCCAGACACTTCTCACCATCGTCAAGACCGTGGCGCTGGGCGGCCTGATCCTCCTCGGCATCACCATCTTCCGCCACGCCGACGTTTGGGCCGCCAACTTCGCGCATTTCTGGGGCACCGCGCCCTGGAGCTTCGCGATGCTCCCGGTGGTCGCCGCCGCGATGGTGGGCTCGCTCTTCTCGAGCGACGCGTGGAACAACGTCACCTTCGCCGCCGCCGAGGTGCGGGAGCCCGCCCGGAACCTGCCGCGGGCACTGGCCCTCGGCACCGGGCTGGTGACGCTGCTCTACCTCCTGGCCAACGTGGCGTACCTCAACGTCCTCCCCTTCGCCGGCGACCCGGTGGGGGCGAGCGCCCTGGCCCGCGGGATGCAGCACGCCGCCTCCGACCGGATCGGGGCCGCGGCGGCGGAGGTGATGCTCGGGAGCGGCGGCGCGCTGGTGATGGCCGGGCTGATCGTGATCTCGACCTTCGGCTGCAACGCCGGGCTCATCCTCTCGGGGCCCCGGCTCTACTGGGCCATGGCCCAGGACAAGCTCTTCTTCGCGCCGGCGGCCGCGCTCCATCCAGTGCACCGCACCCCCACGTTCGGGCTCTGGGCGCAGGCGGTGTGGACCTCGCTCCTCTGCCTCACCGGCACGTACAACCAGCTCCTCGACTTCGTCATCCCGGCCGTCCTCGTCTTCTATTTCCTCACGATCATCGCCCTGTTCCGGCTCCGCGCCACGCGCCCCGACCTCCCGCGGCCGGTCAAGGCGTTCGGCTATCCGGTAGTGCCGGGGCTCTACCTCGTGGCGCTCGCGTTCGTCACCGGGGCCCAGGTCATCGCACGCCCGCTCTTCGCCGCCACCGGGCTCATCATCGTGGCGGTCGGGGTGCCGGTATTCCTGTGGTGGCATCGGGGTGCGGCGCGGGGGAGTCGTGAGTTGTTGGTCGTTAGTCGTTAGTCATTGAGCCAACGACCAAAGACCAACGACCAACGACCCACCGGCAACTACCCGCTCCTTGCCGCCTCCCGGCACCCCGACTATCCTTCCGCATGGAACACCTGTCTCCCCACGGCCTGCCGGCGCTTCCGGGCGCACTCGGCGGGCCTTCGTGCGTATAGCCCCGGCCCCGACCGCATGAGCGCTCCTCGCGTCCGACCCGTGCCCGCCCTGACCTTCGACGACGTCCTGCTCGCCCCGCGCCACTCGCTGGTGCACCCCAAGGACGTCGTGACCGCCAGC
>DASYXP010000331.1:0-1980 GCA_035934835.1 Gemmatimonadales bacterium
GAGGTGGTGGCGCCCGGGGCGGCGGTGCGCGTCCTCAAGCAATCGACCAAGGACCAGCGATACGTGCTCCAGGCCGCCGGCTTCTATGACCGCCTGCCGTGGCGAGTGACCTGGTAACGCCCGGCGCCGGCACCCTCTACGTCGTCGCCACGCCCCTCGGCAACCTGGGCGACCTGACGACCCGCGCCGCCCTGACCCTCCGCGCCGTGCCGGTGGTCGCGGCCGAAGACACCCGCCACACCCGCGGGCTCCTGTCCCACCTCGACGCCCATCCCCGGCTCCTCAGCTTCCACGCCCATTCCGACCGCGACCGGAGCGACGCGCTCATCTCCATCCTGCGGGGCGGGGAGGACGTGGCGCTGGTGACCGACGCCGGCACGCCCGGTGTCAGCGACCCGGGGCCGCTCCTGGTCGCGGCGGTGCGGGAGGCGGGGCTCGCGGTCGTCCCCATCCCCGGAGTGTCGGCGGTGACCACGGCGCTCTCGGTATCCGGCTTCGGCGCCGACCGGTACCTTTTCCTCGGCTTCCCGCCGCGGAAGGGCGCCGACCGGGACCAGTGGCTCGGGGCCGCCGCGCGGAGCGCCGAGACGGTGGTGTGCTACGAGGCCGCCAATCGCCTGGCGGAGTTGCTGGCCGACCTTGGTGGGGTGGCGGGGGGCGATCGCCGCGCCCTCGTGGCGCGGGAGCTCACCAAGCTCCACGAAGACCTGCGCGCCGGCCCGCTGGCGGAGCTCGCCGCCCACTACGCCGGCCACGAACCGAAGGGCGAGGTGACCGTGGTGATGGCCGGCGCGCCGGCGTCGGCGGCGGTCGCCGACCCCGACGAGGTGAGCCGGGCGGCGCGGGAGCTCCTCGATGCCGGGCGGTCGCGCAAGGACACCGTCGCCCAGCTGGTGGCCCGCTTCGGCCTGCCGCGCAACGATGTGTACCGCCTCGTGATGGAGATCGCACCGGAGTCGTGACGCTCGCGTTCCTCGTCGCCGCCTTCCTCTCGCTGGCCGGTCCCGGGCCCGGACCCGGCACGGCCCCGGTCCGCACCCGCCCGATCCCGTACTTCACGATCGGCCGCCTGCATTACGACGGCGGCGGCGACTGGTACGCCGATCCCTCGAGCCTCCCCAACCTCCTCGCCGCCATCCGGGAGCGCACCGGACTGCCGGTCGAGCCGCGCGAACGGACCGTGACGCTCGCCGACGCGGCGCTCTGGTCGATCCCGTACCTCTACGCCACCGGCCACGGCGACATCCACTGGAGCGACCGCGACCTGGTGACGCTCCGGACCTACCTCGAGCGTGGCGGCTTCCTCCACATCAACGACAGCTACGGGATGGATCCCTCGGTGCGGCGCGAGGTGGCGCGGCTCTTCCCGGGCATCCCGCTGGTCGAGGTCCCGCTCGACCATCCGATCTATCACCTGGTGTACGACTTTCCGCAGGGCATCCCGAAGATCCACGAACACGACGGCCTCCCCGCACAGGGGTTCGGCATCTTCCTCCATGGGCGCCTGGTGCTGTACTACTCCTACGAGTCCGACATCGGCGACGGCTGGGAGGATCCCGACGTGCATCACGACCCGCCGGCCAAGCGGGAAGCGGCGCTCGAGATGGGGGTCAACCTCTTCGCCTACGCGGTGGGCTACGGCGGATGAGCGGACGCCCGACCGAGACCGCGCTCGCCGAGCTCGCGGCGCCGGCACGCCGCCGTGCGCTCGCCGGCGCCGCCCTCGCGACGGTCGGCGGTGTCACGTCCGTCTTTGCGGTCGCAGCGTGGGCACTCCGGCTGCACGTGGCCGGCGGGCCGGGATGGGTGCTGGCCTCGTGGGCAGCAGCGGCAAGCGCCATCCTGGCGGCGGGATGCAGCGTACCGCTCATCGTCCGCCGGACCACCGGGGCCCGCCTGGCGGCGCGTCTCGAGTCGACCGGGGCGTGGCGCCGCGGCGCGCTCACGGCCTTCCTTGGTGTTCCCGCGCTGGGTACGAGC
>DASYXP010000360.1:0-2798 GCA_035934835.1 Gemmatimonadales bacterium
GAAGGGGCTTCGCGACGTCCTGGCCATCACCGAGAAGGCCACCAAGGGCAAGGTCGAGAAGCTGGCGTGGAAGAAGGACGAGGCCGATCCGGCGCTGGCCAAGCGGGTCAAGGAGCTGGCCGAGAAGGCGATCGCCCAGGCGATCAACGGCAAGGAGAAGGCCGCCCGCTACGCCCAGGTCAAGAAGGTCAAGGCCGAGGTGGCCGCCAAGCTCGCCGAGGAGTTCCCGGAGGCGGGCCGGATGATCGGCCACCTGCTCGAGGAGATCGAGTACACCGCGCTCCGCGCCCAGGTGCTCGAGAAGGGCGAGCGGGTCGACGGCCGCGACACCGACACCATCCGTCCCATCGAGATCACCCCGGCCTTCCTGCCCCGCACGCACGGCTCGGCCGTGTTCCAGCGCGGTGAGACCCAGGCGCTGGTGAGCGTGACCCTCGGCACCCAGGACGACGAGCAGCGCATCGACAGCATCGACGTGGCCGGTGAGACCACCAAGTCGTTCATGCTGCACTACAACTTCCCGCCCTACTGCACTGGCGAGGTCAAGCCGATGCGCGGCACCAGCCGCCGCGAGATCGGGCACGGGGCGCTGGCGGAGCGCGCGCTCCAGCCGCTGCTCCCGGCGTACGACCAGTTCCCCTACACGCTGCGCGTGGTGTCGGAGATCCTCGAGTCCAACGGCTCGAGCTCGATGGCCACGGTGTGCGGCGGCTCGCTGGCGCTGATGGACGCGGGAGTGCCGATGCGGGCGCCCTGCGCCGGCGTCGCGATGGGGCTCATCAAGGAAGGCAAGAAGGTCGCCATCCTGACCGACATCCTGGGCGCCGAGGACCACCTCGGCGACATGGACTTCAAGGTGGCGGGCACCGAGGCGGGCATCACCTCGATCCAGATGGACATCAAGATCGAGGGGCTCGACCTCAAGATCATCGCCGAGGCGCTGGAGAAGGCCCGCAAGGGGCGGCTCCACATCCTGGGCGAGATGAAGAAGGCCCTCCCGACCCACCGCGCCGACCTGAGCCCGCACGCGCCGCGGATCATCACGATCCAGATCAAGACCGACAAGATCGGCGACGTGATCGGGCCGAAGGGCAAGACCATCCGGGGCATCCAGGACACCACCGGCGCCAAGATCTCCATCGAGGACTCCGGGCTCGTCACCATCGCGGCGGTGGGCGGCGAGGCGGGCCAGAAGGCCAGGGAGATGGTCATGGCGCTGGTGGCGGAGCCGGAGGTCGGCAAGATCTACGAGGGGCCGGTCAAGAGCACCACGGCGTTCGGCGCGTTCATCGAGATCATGCCGGGCGTCGAGGGCCTGCTCCACATCAGCGAGCTCCAGCACGGCCGGGTCGAGAAGACCGAGGACGTCGTCAAGAAGGGCGACGTCGTCAAGGTCAAGCTGCTCGAGGTCGACGAGCGCGGCCGGATGAAGCTCTCCCGGAAGGCGCTCATCCCCAAGGAGTAGCGCCGTGGAGACCCGCCCGCTCGATCGAGGGCTCTTCCAGACGACCGCACCCAACGGCCTGACCGTCCTGACCGAGGCCATGCCGGGGGTGCGGTCGGTCGGCGTGGGGGTGTGGGTGCGTTCCGCCAGCGCCCACGAGGCGCGCCCGCAGATGGGCGCCGCCCACATGCTCGAGCACCTGGTGTTCAAGGGCACCGAGCGCCGCACCGCGCGGCAGCTGGCGGTGGAGCTCGAGGCCCGGGGCGGGAGCCTCGACGCTTACACCGGGCGCGACCACACCAATTTCCAGGCCCACATCCTCGACGTGGACCTGCCGTGCGCCGTGGACGTCCTCACCGACCTGGTGCGGCGCCCGCTCCTCCGGCAGGAGGACCTCGACCTCGAGCGCAACGTCGTGCTCGAGGAGATCAACATGGTCGACGACACTCCCGACGACCTGGTGTTCGAGCTCCATTCCCGCGCGCTCTACCCCGACCATCCCTACGGCTACTCGATCCTCGGCACCCGGGAGACCGTCTCCGCGCTCTCGGCCGGGGAGCTCCGCGCCCTCCACGGCCGCGGTTACTATCCCGGCAACGTCGTGGTGGCGGCCGCGGGGAACCTCGAGCACGACCAGGTGCTGGGCCTCCTCGAGCACGAAGGGTGGCTGGAGCCGGGAGCCTCCGCCCCGCGCGCGGCGGTGGCCCCGATGCCGGCGCAGCGCGGCGTCCACCAGCGGCACGCGCGGGACACCGCCCAGACCCACATCGTCGTGGGCACCGACACCTTCGCCACCCGCGATCCGCGGCGCTGGGCGCTCTCGGTGGTCACCAACGTCTTCGGCGGCGGGATGTCGAGCCGGCTGTTCCAGCGCATCCGCGAGGAGCTGGGGCTGGCCTACGCGGTGTACGCCTTCCAGAGCCTCTACCAGGCGTCGGGGCTGGCGGGGAGCTACATCGGCACCCAGCCCGCCACCGCCGACCAGGCGCTCGAGGCCATCCTGGCCGAATACGGCCGGCTCGCGCGCGAGGGGCTCACCGCCCAGGAGCTGGCGGACGGCAAGCAGCAGCTGAAGGGCCAGATCATGCTGGGGCTCGAGAGCCCGCTCAGCCGGATGGGGCGGATGGCGTCGGTGGCGCTCGGCCAGGACCGCTATCGCGGCCTGGACCAGCTCCTGGCCGAGGTCGACGCGATCACCGCCGACGACGTGGCGGCCATCGCGGCGGAGTACTTTGCCCCCGACCGGCAGACGGTGGTGCGGCTGGGGCCGGAAGGCAGTCGACGGTGAACAGTGAACGGTGAAGAGTGAACGGTGTATGGAGAACGTCACGGGATGTCCCGTTGACCGTTCACC
>DASYXP010000362.1:0-12620 GCA_035934835.1 Gemmatimonadales bacterium
TCTCACCTCTTACCTCTCACCTCTTACCTCTCACGTCTTACGCCTTACGTCTCACGCCTTCCCCACCGCCGCGAGCAGCTCCGCCCCGATGACCTCCGCCTGCCACCTCCGCAGCTCCGGGACCTGTTTCAGCGCATCCATCGAAGTGGGCACCGCGCGGGCGATCGCCTCCAGCGTGCCGTTCGGGCAGAGCACGCCCGGCGCCAGGCCGATCCGCTCGGCCGCCGCGGTGCGGGTCGCCTTGAGCCGCTCGAGCCGCGCGTCGAAGGCGGGGTCGGGTGGCGGGCGCCTGCCCCGCTCGATCCGGGGCCACTCGGACTCCGGTCGTGCGAGCGCCCGGGCCACCGCCACGAGGATCTCGCCGCCGTAGCGCTCCGCCTGTCCGGCCGAGATCCCCTTGATCCCCTTCAGCTGTTCGACATCGCGCGGCTCGGCGAGCGCCAGCGCCAACAGGACGTCGGGGTTGACCACCCGGAACGAAGCGCGGTCGAGCCGCCGCGCGGTCTCCTCCCGCCAGTCGTACACCTCCCGCAGCACCGCCAGTTGCCGCCCCCGGAGCTTCCCCGATCCCTTGATCCGCAGGAACGCCATCGACGCGTCCTCCGGCTCCCAGCGCACCGACGCCTGGTGTTCGAACTCCTCTTCCGCCCACGCCCAGCGGCCCGCCGCCACCAGCAGCTCGCGCATCCGGTCGCGCAGCGCCGGGAGGTGGTGCGTGTCCGAGGCCGCGTACTCGAGCATCCCCGGCGCGAGCGGTCGGACCGACCAGTCGGCCCGCTGGAACTTCTTGTCCAGCGACACCCCGAGGTGCTTCTCGAGGAGCGCCGCGAGGCCGATCCCCGGTTCGTTGAGGAGCTGGGCCGCGACCCGGGTGTCGAAGAGTCGGGTACAATGGAAGGCGTGGTCCCGGGCCATGAGCCGGAGGTCGTAATCGGCGTCGTGGAAGACCACCTCGACCCCGGGGTCGGCCACCAGCGCGCCGATGCCGCCCAGGTCGGGCACGGCCAGCGGATCGATGACCGCGGTGATGTCGCGGGTCGAGAGCTGCACCAGGCAGATGGCGTCGGAGTAGCGGTGGAAGCTCGCCGCCTCGGTGTCGAGCGCCAGGAGCGGCGGCCGGCCGATCCGCGCAAGCAGCGCGGACAGCCCCGCCGCGCTTGCGATCAGGTCGGTCCCGCTATTCGGCACGCGACACCATCTCCAGGCCGGCGGCAGCCTCGTCGAGCGCCTTGGCGAGCGCCTTCCAGAACTCGGCGTCCGGCTGCGGGCTCCCGCCCATCGCAGCATCCATCTGGAGCTTGCGCGCCAGCTTCGCGGCGTGGCGGATGTACTCGGTCGGTGGACGCATGGGGCGGATCCTCGCTGGGGACGGCGTCTATCCGGGATGGCGGGCACCCCGTATAATCTCAGTGCAAGCTAGCCGGCCCGCCGGCGCCGAAGAATGCACCAGCCTCGGACCCCCAATGCCCACCCCCGACATCGACCTCACCGTCTATCCCGACGACTGCGACGCGTTCGGCCACCTGAACCAGGCGGCGTTCCTGTCGCTCTTCGAGCGCGCCCGGTGGGAGATGTTCGCCCGGGGCCCGGGGATGGACGTGTTCACCCGCGGGAACGCCTGGCCCGCGGTGCGGAAGACGACCATCGACTACCACGCCCCGGCCTTCCCCGGCGACGTCCTGCGCTTCCAGCAGGCCCTCACCCACCACGGCCAGACCAGCTTCACGATGCGCCAGACCGCGCGGCGCGCGGGCGATGACTCGCTCATCGCCACCGCGGAGTTCGTGTTCGTCTGCATCAACCGCGAGGGGCGCCCGGTCCCCGTGCCGGTCGAGGTGGCGCGTTTCATGAACGCGCGCCCGTCGAGCCGCGGCGAGATGGCCCGACTCACGGTCAACGGCGTCAACCTCGCCGTCGACATCCGCGGCGACGGTCCCGCCATCCTCTTCGTGCACGGATATCCGCTCGACCGGACGATCTGGCAGCACCAGGTGGGCGCGCTCACCGGATGGCGCCGCATCGCGCCCGACCTGCGCGGCTTCGGCCTCTCCGACGCCCCCGACCTGGGCTACTCGATGGCCACCTGGGCCGACGACCTCGCGGCGCTCCTCGACGCGCTCGGCGTGGAGCAGGCGGTGCTCTGCGGCCACTCGATGGGCGGGTACATCGGCTTCGAGTTCGCCCGGCGCTACCGGGCTCGGCTGCGGGCGCTGGTGCTGGTGGACAGCCGTGCCGAGTCCGACACGGCCGACGGCAAGCGCGCGCGCGAGGCCGCGATGGTGGTGGCGCGGGAGCAGGGCCCCCGCGCCATCGCCGCGCAGATGCTCCCGAAGATGCTCGCGGCCGGCGCCGCCCAGACGATGCCCCAGGTGGCCGACCGCGTCCGGGGCATCATGGAGTCAGCCCCGTTGAGCGGGATCCTGGGCGCCCTCGGGGCGATGCGCGACCGCCCAGACAGCACTCCCCTGCTCGCCGAGCTCTCCGGGATCCCCACCCTCGCGATCGTCGGCGAGCAGGACGAGCTCACCCCAGCGGCGATGTCCCGGGCCATCGTCGACCGGATCCCCGGCGCGGTACTCGGCGTCATCCCCAACGCCGGACACCTCCCCCCGGTCGAGCAACCCCTCGCCACCACCCGGGTGCTCGGCGAATTCCTCGACTCGCTCCACTGAAACCATCCGCCCGCCCCGGGCGTCTATAAGTATGGCGGTCGGACCCTCCTCCCTCGGGTCCACGCCGATCGAAGTCGGTAGTTCCTCCTCTACGGGCCCCGGGGTCGCGGCCAAGGCAGTACGCTCCCGGGGCCTGCCACGTCCGGCTCCCGGTGCCGCCGCCCCCAACGCACGAACCCCCCGCCCGGCGTGGGCGAGGGGTCTCAGGTCCATCCCGGGAACGGGCGGCCGGCGCTATCGCTTCGGGCGCCCCGGCGGCGTATCGGCGTTGAACGCCTCCCGGTTCTTCTCGACGTACTGCGTCAGGTTGGCCGGCACGTCCTCCTCGGGGAAGATGGCCGTCACCGGGCACTCGGGCTCGCAGGCACCGCAGTCGATGCATTCATCGGGATGGATGTAGAGCTGGTCCTCTCCTTCATAGATGCAGTCGACCGGGCAGACATCGACACAGGCGCGATCCTTCACGCCGATGCAGGCCTCCGTGATGACGTACGTCATTCCCGCCTGACCTCCTGCCTGACCGGTTTCCAGTTCCCCGCGACGAGGCTCATAAGTATGAGGGGGCCGCGCTGTACGCAAGGGGAGCGCGGCACCCGCGACCGGACCGTGCCGCTGTATCTTCCGGCCATGCGCGGCATCACCCTCTGTGCAGCGATGCTGTTCGCCCCGGCCTCCGGCATCGTGGCGCAGGCGCCCTGCCCCCGGGGCGGCACGGCGCTCGTGCTCTCCGGAGGCGGGGCCAAGGGACTCGCGCACATCGGCGTGCTCCGCGCGCTCGACAGCCTCGGCATCCGTCCCGACCTCATCGTCGGCTCGAGCATGGGCGCCGTGATCGGCGCGCTCTACGCCAGCGGCCGCTCCCCGGCGGAGATCGACTCCCTCTTTCGTGCCATCCCCTCGTCGGCGCTCTTCCGGAACGACATTCCGGTGATGCCCCGCGCGCTCGGCGTCCTCAAGCCGCTGGTGGCGTGGGAGCAGACCGACCACGGACTCGAACTCCAGCATTCGGCGGTCAACGATGGGCCGATCAACGCGTGGCTCGACGCGGCGCTGCTCGACGGCAACCTGGCCGCCCGCGGCGATTTTTGCCGCCTCAGCATCCCGTTCTACGCCGTGGCCACCGACCTGGCCCGCCGCAAGCCGGTGCCGCTCAGCACCGGCGACCTGGCGCTCGCGGTCCGCGCGAGCGTGGCCATCCCGCTGGTCTTCCAGCCGATCCGCGAACGCGGGCGATACCTGGCCGATGGCGGCCTCTCGGCCAATACGCCGGCCATCGTGGCACGGGAGCTCGGCGCCGACCGCCTGATCATCTCGGCGATGACCGAGCGCGACGAGGATTCGGTCGATTTCGCCTCGCCGGTCACCGTCGCGAACTACTTGCTCACCTACCTCTTCCGGCAACCCGGCGACACGGCCTATCCGGGCGACGTGTCGATCCGTTCCGACGTGACCGGCATCAGCAACCTCGACTTCACCGTGCCGATCCTCGATACGGCGGAGGCCCACGGCTACGCCGCGGCGATGGCGGCCTTCGCCGCGGCACCCTGGACCGGGATCCCAACACCGAACCCGCGGACGCCCGCACCACTACCGCCGCTCGCGGAAGTGAGCACCCCGGGACTCCGGGCCAGCGACTCGCGCGACCTCCTCCGTGCCCTCTCGCTCGTGCCCGGCCAGCCGGTCGATACCGCGAAGCTCCGCCAGGGGCTCCTCGACCTCGCCCAGTCCGAACGATTCCGCGGCGTCTGGCTCCATCCCGATTCGGGCGCGCCGGGAGACTCGCTGCGCCTGCGGCTCGAGGTCCAGAAGGCACCGAGCCGGACTGCGGCCCTCGGGCTCGCGTACGACAACGAGCTCGGTGCGCGCCTGTGGGCCGGGGCGGTGGACCGGCACATCCTCGATCGCGCCGCCGAGGCCAGCGCCGCAGCCTTCTTCGGCGGGCTCGAGACGCGGGTGGTGCTCGGACTCCGGCGCACCTGGAAGAGCAGTGCCATTCCCCGCCCCACGCTGGTGCTGACCGTCACCGACCAGCGGATCCCGACGTTCGATCCTGGCGGGGACGAGCTGGCCAAGCTCGATGCGGAACAGGCGGTGGGATTCGCCGGCTTCGAGAAGCTCTTCGGCTCTGAATGGGTGGTGGACGCGGGATTGGAAGGGAGACTCTGGGCCGAGCCGGCGGCATCACGCCAGCGCTCCGGCGGGATCGTGTTCCGGGTGCTGGAGGCCGATCCCGGACGGGAGGCCCGCTTCGACCTCTCCCTCGAATGGGCCGACCGCTATCGGCGCGCCTCGTTCGAATGGCAGCAGCCCATTGCGTGGGGTCGCATCACCATCACCCCGCGCCTGCGGGCTGGCATCGGCGACTCTCTGCCGCTGCAGCTCACGTTCCCGCTCGGCGGAGACGATGGCTTCCCCGGACTCCATATCTATGAGTTGCGCGGTGACCGCGAGGCGTTCGGGTCGCTCACCGTCGCGGTGCCGGTCGCCGGCTCCCTCGAACTCCGCGCCGAGGCCGCCACCGGCCAGGCGGCGTTCGGCGGTGGCGGGATGGCGATCGACGATTGGCACCTGGGAGGAAGGATCGGCCTCGGCATCACCACGCCACTGGGCCCCGCCCGGCTGGAATACGGCGTCACCCGCGACTTCAGGAACCAGGTGTTGTTGCGTGTGGGGCGGTGGTTCTAAGTAGGACGTGAAAGGCAAAGAGTGAGAAGTGAAGAGTGAAAAGGGAAAAGGAATAGGAAAAAGGGAAAAGGGGACCCCGAACACAGAGGGCCCCCTTTTCACTCTTCACTTTTCACTCCTCACTCTTCATTCCTACAGCAATCCCGTCAGCGGCGTCGCGTAATGGTTGGCCCGCGGTTCGGGGGCGCCGTAGCGACCCTGGTCCTTGTAGAAGCGCTCCCATTCCGCGCGATAGCAGAACGGGTCGAGGCCGTGGGGCCGGTCCACCGGAAGCACGCCGTCGAGATGGTCGATCTCGTGCTGGAGCAGCTCGGCGCGGTCGCCCTCGAGGTCCACTGAGTGCTCGACCCCCTTCACGTCCTGGTACCGGACCTTGACCCGGTACGCCCGTACCACCCGGACCATCAGGTCGGGGATGGACAGGCAGTCGTCCCAGACCGTGAAGTCCTCCGTCCCGATGTCGACGATCTCGGGGTTGAGGAGGGGCCACGGCTGGTCCAGCTCGACGTATACCAGCCGTACCGGAGCCCCGATCTGAGGGGCCGCGATGGCGCGACCGAATCCCATCCGCCGCCGGACGTCCCGCAGGGTATCCTTGAGGTCGTCGAGGACGACGCGCACCGCCGCCGAGCGGGGCTTGGCGATCGGCTCGCACCGGGCACGGAGCACCGGGTCGCCCAGGAGGCGGATGCGGTGTACGGTCATCGTCCATCCGTTCGGAAGATCATCGTAGGGGCCAATATACGGGTTATCGACGAATTCGCACGCTTCTGCTAGTAGTAGTACAATAAACTACGTTCTTCCCCTGCGCCCCGCTTTGGCAGGCACGCACACCGAAGCCAGGTGCGGCTTGCGCCCCGGTCGATGCCGGTCGCCAGTTCATTAAACTGTTCATGCATCAGCGATTAGCTGACGGATCCGGTACCGGCTGCCGATTGATTGACAATTCCGACTCCGGAACATAGGATTCACGGTTCACGGTCAGGTAGCGTCGTCGGAGACAGGTCGCCATGAGTTCATCGGTCGAGTCCCTGGTCAACCAGGAATACAAGTACGGCTTCGTCACCGACATCGACGCGGATGCCTTCCCGCCGGGCCTGGACGAAGACGTCGTCCGCGCCATCTCCGCCCGGAAGCAGGAGCCGCCGTTCCTCCTCGAATGGCGCCTGCAGGCCTACCGGAAGTGGCTCACCCTGCGGGAGCCGCACTGGGCCAACGTGACCTACGGCCCGATCGACTACAAGGCCATCCGCTATTTCTCGGCCCCGAAGACCAAGAAGCCGCTGGGCTCCCTCGCCGAGGTCGACCCCGAGCTGCTGCGCACGTACGAGAAGCTCGGCATCTCGCTCACCGAGCAGAAGATGCTCGCCGGCGTGGCCGTGGACGCCATCTTCGACAGCGTGTCGGTGGCCACGACGTTCAAGGAGAAGCTCAAGGAGTACGGGATCATCTTCTGCTCCTTCTCCGAGGCGGTGCGCGAGCACCCGGACCTGGTGCAGAAGTACCTGGGCACGGTGGTCCCCTCGGGCGACAACTTCTTTGCCGCCTTGAACGCCGCCGTCTTCAGCGACGGGTCGTTCGTCTACATCCCGAAGGGCGTGAAGTGCCCGATGGAACTCTCGACCTACTTCCGCATCAACACCGCGGACGTGGGGCAGTTCGAGCGCACCCTCATCGTGGCCGATGAGGGCGCCCAGGTCAGCTACCTCGAGGGGTGCACCGCCCCCAAGCGCGACACCAACCAGCTCCACGCCGCGGTGGTCGAGCTGGTGGCGCTCGACGGTGCCACCATCAAGTACTCCACGGTGCAGAACTGGTACGCCGGCGACAAGGACGGCAAGGGCGGCATCTACAACTTCGTCACCAAGCGCGGCAAGGCGGGGGCCCGCTCCAAGATCTCGTGGATCCAGGTCGAGACCGGCTCGGCCATCACCTGGAAGTATCCGAGCGTCATCCTCCAGGGCGATGACTCGGTGGGCGAGTTCTACTCGGTGGCCGTCGTCAACAACCACCAGCAGGCCGACACCGGCACCAAGATGATCCACGTCGGCAAGCGGACCCGGTCCACCATCGTGTCCAAGGGGATCTCCGCCGGCCACGGCAACAACAGCTACCGGGGCCAGGTCAAGGTGCTCCCCCGCGCCGAGGGGGCGCGCAACTACACCCAGTGCGACTCGATGCTCATCGGGAACCGCTGCGGCGCGCACACCTTCCCCTACATCGACATCCAGAACCCGACCGCCACGCTCGAGCACGAGGCCAGCACGTCGAAGATCAGCGAGGACCAGATCTTCTACCTGAAGCAGCGCGGCCTCAACACCGAGAACGCGATCTCGATCATCGTGAACGGGTTCTGCAAGGAAGTGTTCCTCAACCTCCCCACTGAGTTCGCCGTCGAGGCCCAGAAGCTCCTCGGCGTCTCGCTCGAGGGGAGCGTGGGGTAGGGGTCGTTGGTCATTGGTCGATGGTCCCTGACCGGCGACTGACGACTGTCCGCTAACGACCAACGACCAACGACCAACGACTAACGACCAACGACTAACGACCAACGACAGCAGGCGCACACGTGCTCCAGATCAAGAACCTCACCGCCAACGTCGGTGAGAAGCAGATCCTGAAGGGTGTCGACCTCACGGTCAACGCCGGCGAGGTGCATGCGGTGATGGGGCCCAACGGCTCCGGCAAGAGCACCCTCGCGCAGGTCATCGCCGGCCACCCGGCGTACACGGTCACCGGCGGGCAGGTGCTCTTCGAGGGCCGGGATCTCCTCGCGATGGAGCCGGAGCTCCGCGCCCAGGCGGGCGTGTTCCTCGCGTTCCAGTATCCCGTCGAGATCCCGGGCGTCACCAACGCATACTTCCTGCGGGCCGCGTTCAATGAGATCCGGAAGGCGCACGGTGAGGAGGAGATGGACCCGATCGACTTCCTCGACCTCCTCGAGGAGAAGCTCAAGCTGGTCGAATGGGGCCCCGAGATCATGCAGCGGGCCGTGAACTTCGGGTTCTCCGGCGGCGAGAAGAAGCGCAATGAGATCCTGCAGATGGCCGTCCTGGCGCCCAAACTCGCCATCCTCGACGAGACCGACTCGGGCCTCGATATCGACGCCCTCCGGATCGTGGCCAACGGGGTCAACAAGCTCAAGCGCCCCGACAGCGCCACGATCGTGGTCACCCACTACCAGCGCCTCCTCGACCACATCATCCCCGATTTCGTCCACGTGCTGGCCGGCGGCCGCATCGTGAAGTCGGGCGGCAAGGAACTGGCGCTCGAGCTCGAGGCGAAGGGCTACGAGTGGCTGGAATCGGGCGCGGAGGCGCTGGCGTGACCCAGGCGTTCGCCGAGCAGTTCGCGCGCACCCGGGTCGGCGGCTCGCCGCCCTGGCTCACCGCGCTCCGCGAACAGGGAATGGCGCGCTTCGGCGAGGTCGGCTTCCCCACCCTGCGGGATGAGGACTGGCGCTTCACCGACATCGGCCCGGTCACGAAGGCCTCCTTTGCCACGCCGCCCGCCGGCACGGCGGTGTCGGCGGGAGCCATCGCGCCCTTCGCCTTCGGCGCCCACGAAGGGGTGCGGCTGGCATTCGTCGACGGGCGGTACGACCCCGCCCTCTCGGTCCGCCCGGCCCTTCCCGCCGGCGTCACCGCCGCGCCGCTCTCCGAGATCCTCGGCACCCCCGCCGCCGCTTCGCTCCTGGAGCCGCGCCTGGGCACCCTGGCCCGCGCCGAGATGACGCCCTTCGTGGCGCTCAATACGGCGCTCTTCAGCGACGGCGCGGTGGTCCATATCCCCGCCGGCGCGGCCGTGGCCCCGGTCA
Organism: Gemmatimonadales bacterium; assembly: GCA_035934835.1. Classification (GTDB taxonomy): domain Bacteria; phylum Gemmatimonadota; class Gemmatimonadetes; order Gemmatimonadales; family GWC2-71-9; genus CAMLHU01. The sequence goes on from DASYXP010000362.1 coordinate 9,172, forward strand.
TCCACCTCCTCTTCGTTTCGAGCGGCGAGGCGGCGGGCACGATGGCCCACCTGCGGAATCTCTTCGTGCTCGGACGCGGCGCCTCGGCCAATGTGGTGGAGCACTACGTCTCCCTCTCCGACGCCGAGTACCTGGTCAACGCCGCGACCGAGGTCGACCTGGGCGACAACGCGGAACTGACCCATTACCAGGTCCAGCGCCAGGGGCCGCGCGCCTTCCACCTGGCCGCCATCAACGCCCGCCAGGGCCGGGACAGCCGGTACCACGGGTTCTCCGCCGCCATCGGCGGGCGGATCGGCCGCAATGACACCCGCACGGTCTTCGCGGGCCCCGGCGGCGAATGCACGCTCAACGGCCTTTACCTGGGCCGGGCCGACCAGCTCGTCGACAACCACACGGCCATCGAGCACCGCGAGCCGAACTGCGGCAGCCGCGAGCTCTACAAGGGCATCCTGACCGGCCGGTCCCACGCGGTCTTCAACGGCAAGGTGCTGGTGACCCCCGAGGCCCAGAAGACCGACGGCAAGCAGACCAACCGGAACCTGGTCCTCTCCGATGGCGCGCGGGTGGACACCAAGCCCCAGCTCGAGATCTTCGCCGACGACGTGAAGTGCACCCACGGCGCCACGGTGGGCCGGCTGGAGCAGATCCCCCTCTTCTACCTCGAGAGCCGCGGCATCGGCCCGGCACTCGGCCAGAAGATCCTGACGTACGCCTTTGCCGCCGAGATGCTCACCGGCCTGTCGATCGACCCGGTGCGGGCGCAGCTCGAGGCGCTGGTGGCCGCGTGGCTGGAGTAGCGGGAGCGCTCTCCCTGGACGTGGCCGCCATCCGCGCGGCCTTCCCGGTTTTCGGCCGCCGGATCCGGGGGCGCCCGCTCGTGTACCTCGACACGGCCGCCTCCGCTCAGATGCCGGCGGCCGCCATCGAGGCGATGGTCCGCCACCAGTCCGAGGGGCACGCCAACGTCCACCGCGGCGTCCACACCCTGAGCTACGAGGCCACCGAGGCGTACGACGCGGTGCGTGAACGCGCCCGGCGCTTCCTCAACGCCGCCTCGGCCGACGAGGTCATCTTCGCCCACGGCACCACGAGCGCCGTCAACCTCGTGGCCCGCAGCTGGGGCGATGCGCACGTGAAGCGGGGCGACGAGATCGTGGTCACCCTCCTCGAGCACCACAGCAACTTCGTCCCCTGGCAGATGCTGGCCGAGCGCACCGGGGCGCGGCTCAAGGTGGCGCCGCTCCTTTCCGATGGATCGCTCGACCGCGAGGCCTTCGAGCGCCTCCTCTCCGACCGGACCCGGGTCGTCGCGGTGGCGCACGTCTCCAACGTGCTCGGCACGGTGCTGCCGGTCCGCTGGATCGCCGACCTGGCGCACGCCCGCGGCGCGGTCGTGGTGGTGGACGGCGCCCAGTCGGCGCCCCACTTCCCGGTCGACGTGCAGGAGCTCGGGTGCGACTTCTTCGTCTGTTCGGGGCACAAGCTGTACGGACCGACCGGCGTTGGCCTCCTGTACGGCCGCCTGCCCCTGCTCCAGGCGATGGCGCCGTACGAGACCGGCGGCGGGATGATCGAACGGGTCACGGTCGAGCGCACCACCTTCGCGCCGCCACCGGGGCGGTTCGAGGCGGGCACGCCGCCCATCCTGTCGGTCGTGGGCCTCGGCGCCGCGATCGAATGGCTGGCCGGTCTCGACCGGGAGGCCATCGCCGCCCACGAGCAGGCGCTGCTCGCGCGTGCCACCGAGCGCATCAGCGAGGTGCCGGGCGTCCGGATCCTGGGAACCGCCCCGGGCAAGGTGAGCGTTCTCTCGTTCGTGATGGACGGGGTGCACCCACACGACATCGGGACCGTGCTCGACGCCGAAGGGATCGCGATCAGGGCGGGCCACCACTGCGCCCAGCCGCTGATGCAGCAGCTGGGCGTGCCGGGCACGGCGCGGGCGTCGTTCGGCGTGTACAACGACCTGGACGACGTGGACGCGCTCGTGGGCGGGCTTCGGCGGGTGCGGGAGGTGTTCGCCTGATGGCCGACCTGGGCGAGCTCTACCAGGCGCTGATCCTCGACCACAGCAAGTCGCCGAGGAACTGCCGGGCCATGGAAGGATCCGACGGCCGGGCCGAGGGGTACAACCCCCTCTGTGGCGACCAGATCACCGTCTGGGTCAGGCGCGAGGGCGACCGGATCGCCGACGTCAGCTTCCAGGGTGAGGGATGCGCCATTTCCAAGGCGTCCGCGTCGCTGATGACGGCGGCGGTCAAGGGGAAGACGGTCGAGGAAGCGGAGCGGCTCTTTGCCGGCTTTCACGCGCTCGTTACCGGCGCGCCGGCCCCTGCCCCGGCACCGGAACTCGGCAAGCTCGCCGCGCTGGGCGGCGTCGCGGAATTCCCGATCCGCGTCAAGTGCGCCAGCCTGAGCTGGCACGCCCTCCGCGCGGCGTTGCGGCAGCAGGACGGCGCCGTGTCCTCCGAATAGTGGACCGGACCGTGTCGGCGCCTAACCCGTACCCGGTTCCCCGTTCACTGTTCTCTGTTCACCGTTCACTATTGACCGTCCACCGTTCACCGCTGTCCCGACACCGGAGTCCCAATGCCCTACCCCGAAATGATGGTCAAGCCGATGCGTGAGGAGGTCACCCGTCTCGGCGTGCAGGAACTCAGGACCGCGGCCGACGTCGACACCGCGCTCGGCAACGAGACCGGCACGGCGCTGGTCTTCGTCAACTCGGTCTGCGGATGCGCCGCCGGCACCGCCCGCCCCGGCCTCTCGCTCGCGCTCAGGCACCCCACCCTGCCCGGCAAGCTCTACACCGTCTTTGCCGGCCAGGACCTCGAGTCCACGCAGCGGGCCCGCAGCTACTTCGGCGAGTACCAGCCGAGCTCGCCCTCGATCGCGCTGATGCGCGACGGCGAGGTCGTCCATTTCGTGCATCGGCACATGATCGAAGGGCGCTCACCGGAGCAGATCGCGGCCGATCTCGTGTCCGCGTTCGACAAGCACTGCGGCGTGGCGGTCTGACGTGAGCGGCCACGTCTTCCACCCCGGGCACCACCAGTTGCACGGCATCACCGTGGTGGTCGATGCGTCCGGCGGGCGGACCTACGTCGGGCGGTTCGACCGGGCGGAGGACGGCAAGGTGCTGCTCCTGAACGTCGCCGTGCACGATCCCAGCGGAGCGGCCCGGGATGAGTTCCTGGGCCGGAGCCACAAGTTCGGCGTCAAGGTGGACCTCAAGCACCTGGCCATCCCCGAAGCGGAGATCAGCGGCATCGTGCCGCTCGCCGACCTGGCGCCCTGACCTCCCGAAGATCGAACCCGGGGCATCGCGGGGCGGCCACTGGTCGCCCCGTTATCTTTGTCCACTCTTGAAACACCGCCCTTCCCTGCACCGTAGCTAGTGCGACCCCCAACATCCCTGGAGCCCCATGTCCGACACGGTGATCTCG